>JAVFAU010000155.1:0-5266 GCA_034002335.1 Bdellovibrionales bacterium
CATCGGGCGATTGTGACGATCTCGTCGTCCGGGAACAAAGATTGCCATGACTCACGTGCTCCTTTTAGAGACCTAACTTTCTTTCAAGTTTGAAACTTCAAACCTTATTCCGATTCGACGGTCGCGATACTGATGGCGGAGAACCCTCCGCCCAACAAAACATCCATTCCCATGACCATTTTTTCATAGGGAACTTCGTTATCAACGGTAATCGTCGCATCCGCTTTGTCCGGATACATCTGGCGAACGACGGCGAGTCGTTCACCCAACTCATCCACCTGCCATTCGCCATTTTTTCTTTCAAACGTGTAGCGATCTTGGCCGACGACCAGGCGGAATCCGAAGTCTTTAACGTCCAATCGCAAGGGGATATCTGCGATCGGAGGAGGGGGCGTAATTTGATCGGAAGTCTTTTTTCCATAAATTGAACTTCCGAGCTGGATCATCGACACCTGACTCCAGACGGCGGTAATGAGAAGGAACGTGATCAACACGCTCATCAAATCGATGAACGGAACCAGGTTCATATCCACATTCGTACTGCGTCCGCCGCTTTTTTCTTCTACCTGTGCCATATAGCCTTCGTTTTATTCTTTAACTTTATCGCGATTCGCTACGACGAGGTTCATCATCGACATGCTGGATTCCTGCATATCGTTGATGATGCGACCGATGCGAACCTGGAAATAACCGTATGCGAGGATCGCGAGAACCGCGACCATAAGACCCGCCGCCGTACAATAAAGAGCTTCCGAAATACCTCGCGAAAGCATCTCCGCCTTTTCCGCACCGCTTGCGCGCGAAACACCTTGGAACGACTTGATCATCCCCATGACGGTACCGACGAGACCGACAAGTGTCGCAAGGTTACCGAACACCGCAAGAAACGCCGTCCAACCTTCGATTCGCGGAGTCTCTCTCAATACAGAGGCATCCATCGCGACCTGCACTTCTTCGTCAGGACGCCGGTTCATCACTTGAATCAAACCTGATTTAAGCGTGTTCGTGAGCGGAGCTGGTTTTGAATCACAGTATGTGATCGCCTGACGGATATCGCCGCGCAAAACCATGCCGAACAGATGTTCGTTAAAGTCGTTCTTGTCGACACTCAAACCCTTGAGAGTCCACAAGCGCTCGATGAGAAGCATCAATGTCAAAGCTCCGATCGACGCGATGATGATCATCGCCGGTCCACCGTACTTGAACGCGTTAATTAAGAAGTTGCCCGAATCGTGCGCCATTGCTGCATCCATCGCGGCGGCTGTTGTAGATTCCACTGTCCATCCCCCTAGTTGCTAAGACATCCCTATCTAGTTTGAAAACGCGAACGGAAACGCGACTGTTACGATCTGGTTCGACGGCGGCTCTGGAAATCTCCAAGTCCGCAAGCGACTCATTAAACAATCCGCGACCGCTTTATTTCCAAGTTCGTTACTCTGCACGGCCGTCCGAAGAACCGCGCCCTTCTCGCCGATATCCCACTCGATCACGAGTCGCCCAACGAGGTCTGGAGTTTTATTCAACTCCCGTTCATAGCAAGTTTTGATCACGCGATAGTTATTGAGAATCACTCGACGGATCGCTTCGCGATCAATCGTGCCCGAGAAGGCCTCGCCCTCTCCTCCAGGAACGACTTTGACTCCCACGCGAGAACCAAGCGAACCCGTTCCATAACCCGAGTTTCCACCGCCGCGTCCCTGTGTCGCGATGCCACCTGCGATACCTTCGAGCGCTTTTCCAGTTCCGCCGCGACCAGTATCGCGAACAGCTGAGCCCAACCCCTCGCCCGCGCGGTTTTCATTCATTCCGCTACGACCCGTTGCCGTCGCAGAAAGACCCGCAAGCTCCCCGGAACCCGTTGTCGAGCCCGCAAGCGAATCTTGGGCGCCGCCGCCACCAAACGCCGAGAAGATTCCGGCCTTCGAAGCGTCTTTCGACTTCGATTGCATCTGCGAAGCGCTCGCGTCGGTTGTCTTCACCGCGCCACCTTGCTTTACAGAAGTCTGTTGACGAGGTCCCGTGCGATTACGATTCGGTACGGCGTTCGCCGCCTTCCCTGGAGGCGATTTGTCCGCACGCTTAAGCGTCTGCGAACGCGTCTCCTTTTGTTGCACGACTTGCTTCACCGGAGCCGGAGTCGCCCGCACAACGGGCGGCGGAGGCGTCGGCGCGGGTGGAGGTGTCGCAGGAGGCGGTGTTGGCGATAGCTCAACGACGACTCTTTCCGGCGGCGGAGGCGGAGGAATCGGCGTCGGCTTCACGATCATGACAGCCGTTCGTACCGGTTCATCAAAACCCGCCTCAGGAGGCAAATCCTTATTCGGCGACAATAAATACATGTAAAGGCTCAAAACGCCGACAAGAGCCATCGACAAGATGATGCCCGTGAGCTCGCTTGTCGTGAGATCAAACAGTGGCGCCGCCAACGGTTTCGGAGCCTCGCCGACGTAGCGGATGATGACGGAGATATCTTCTCCGACATCCATTTTCACCATCTCACCTTGTTCAAGAGCAAGACTCGAGACTTCTCCCGTTCGAGAGATTCGTCCCAATCGGCTCAGCTCGCTAAATGGCTGCGCCGTTTGCCCGCGTATCGCTTCGCCATTTGCCTCCGGCAAAATAAATACGACGGCTGGCTGATCGACTTTGACGATCGGTGCCCGGCGAAGGCGCGCTCCCATGATCGGCACAGGAACGTCGCACGAAGGATGACTGCCGATCGTGACGACTTTCTTTTCGGAAAAAGAATACGTCGCGATCACGCGTTCGCGCCAAGCGACCATAACCTCGACAACCGACCCCTTGGTCGGCTTCACGAACTCTTTCACGTTTTGATAGCGACTTGGCGGAGCGAACGTTTTACGTCCGCGCTTCATTTTTCGATCGCCCTTCATTTTCGAAGAAGGTCGCGCCGGTGCGACGGGACGAGCCGGCGCGGAGCCCAGACTGCCCGAGATAATATCGACTGTCGGGCGCGCCACAGGCTTTGCAAGCTGAGACCCTGAGTCTGTCGGCGGAACAACCGAAAGCGCCGGCGCCACAGGAATGACAGGCGGCGCTGGCTTTTCCGTCGCTTTCACCTCCGGAGGAGGAGTTACGGGTGGAGGTGTCGCGACGGGAGTCGATGGCACAACTGGTGGCGGAGCAACCGTCTCTGCGATTTTCTCTGCCGTGGGCTCGACAACCGGAGCCGCAACGGGAGTGGTTTTCGGTTTCGGCACACCGATATAGAACTCGATTTTGTAGTCGCCCAACGCGATCACATCACCCGATTCTATCGCCGTATCCAGAACCACTTCGTCGTTCTTTTTTGTACCCGTCTCCGAACCGAGATCCGCGAGGTACCAAACGCCCTCGCGCTCCTCAAGAGCGCAATGAATGACCGAAACCCCATCGCCTTCCAACGGCAACTGCACGTCGCCTTGACGACCCATGACGATCTGTTCACTCATGAATTGCTTTACGCCTACGAGTGATCCCGCTTTATGAATACGTAGAACAATCGGCTGCTTGCTACCAGAACTCATCGCGAAGCCTCCGGAGTTCCTTCTCGTACGTTGGAATCAGCGCGCCCCATCTCTTCAGACGTTCTGCGCATTTCTGGCAAGAAATTCTCTCGTAATTTAAAAAGTCGGCGTGAGTTGTTCATTCTGTTTTGCAAGAGCACGAACAACTCCGGCTTCTGCGTGCGTCCTTCAATCAGCTCGTCATCAAAGTTGATGGTCGTACGCTTCGTCTGTCCCGAAGCTTGTGACTGCGCAAGCGCCTGTGAAGCGAGTAGACCTGTGCCAATTATAGCAATGCCATACACAGCGGCGATCGAAACGTTACACAAGATCCGACGCAAAACGCTCTTTCTAAGATCTAATTCAAAATCAAACACGTTGCCCGCCTCAATCATCACGGTGTCGATGCGCTACTTGCTTTTCGCTCCAGCTGATTTGCGCGATTGATGACATCCCTCTTCTCAGTCTCAAGGAACTTCACGCGGTAAACAAGCGGCAGCCCTTCCTTGGGCCTGTTCATTCCCTCAATCAACAACGCAGCGTAATTCAACAGAAGCGTCGTATCCTTATTGTTACGTTTCACCGCTTCATCGAAAATACGTCTCGACTTCTCGTTTTCGCCAAGACCTCTTAAGGTGATCGCGTAATTGTTGGCGATACTCGAATCCTGTCTCCCCGCGTTCCATGCGACTTCGAGACGCGGCAAAGCTTTGCGCCAATCGCCGCCCTTTGCGTAGTACGACCCCAGGTTCGCGCTTGCCTCAGCATGACGTTCGTCCAGGCGAAGCGCTTTCTTAAACTGCTCAACCGCGGCGTCCTCGTCACCCTCAGCCAACAGCATAAGCCCGTAGTTATTTAGAATCGCCGCGCGCGGCTCCCCTTTTTCAATCGCGCGAGCCAAGAGAAGCTTCGCCGCACCGACTTTTTTCTGACGATAGTTCCACATGGCCAGCGCATTGAGCGTCACGAGATCATCCGGATTCGAAGCGAGGATTCGAGCCGCTTCCTCTTGCACCTGCTGAGCACGTCCTCCACGCAAAGCCTGAGAGAGCGCCACATACCGCTGGTTCACGCCTCGCGTGTCTTTAACTTCACTGGCGGCGCCGGAACCTCCGCTTCGAACCTCAGGCTCCGACGTCGAGCTTCCGCCGCTTGCACCCGTCACAGGCTCCGTCTTCGGCGCCGACGAACACCCAACAGCCAGCCCAATGAATGCCAAAGTCATCACATATTTCATCGATCGCGGCGACAACATCATAACCCCATCCAGTCTCCGGCCAGTGGCTCAGCCGCGATATCACCGTTGTCCACAAACTTTGAATCGTAGAACGTTAGGCCGGTTCGAGCCGAACGAGTCCATTCCCCATACGTTTCGAATTCAAGCGAGCGCTCCACTGCCGCCTGATACGAAGTCTTCGCCTCGGCCTTGAAACGGTTCACTTCGACCTGCAACAACTCGCGATACTTCTGCGCGCTTTCACCCGTTAGACCCGCTGGGGTCTGGATCTTTTCGAACTTCTGCGCCAACATATCGTACATCTGCCCGGTACTCGCCAAAGCCGCCACGATCATCGGACCGTAATCCAAGCGAATGACCTCTTTCATTTGATCCATGTATCTCTTCACGCCGGCTTGAATCTGCGTCGCCGCCGCCCCTTGCGACTTGTCCGTCGTTCCAAACCGGATGGCCGTGAGCTCAGCCCGTACGGGCTGAGCCAGTTGAAAACGCGCCTCGGCCAAGAAACGAACCGTCGCTTCTT
>JAVFAU010000156.1:0-5250 GCA_034002335.1 Bdellovibrionales bacterium
AGGATGTTCTCTTCAAGAGAGCTTTTCTTTCCTTTATCGACACCCGTTGCTTTGTTGAGAATCAAATCGCGTTTTGCGGATGCTGATGAGCCGATACCGGCGGCGCCACCGGCCGCGGGAACAGAAGCCGGCTCTTTTTGTTGACCAGCGCCACCTAAAAATCCCCAAACGGAGAACGTGCCGACAAGGCAGCCGACCGCGATTAGGGTTCTTGATGCCGGATGAGAATAAAGACGAGCGAATAGGTTGCGGCTTGATTCCTTCATACCAATAGTCTCGGCAGAACGTGCGCGAAATGAGAGTCTAAGCTCGGTTTCGTCTCATAATGAGGCGCCGAGAGTGAGGGTCCAAGTCGGAAACTCGACCGGAGTCCGGGAGAGCCGGCGTTGGTAGGTTACGAAGTTGCGTAGAACGAGGCGTACGTAAAGCCTTGTCTCTTCGTAAGGGATCTCTTCGATGAATTCCAGAGGGTCGGCGCGCATGCGGGTGCGTAGCCAACCCTGAATGGCACGATCATTTGCGTTGTAGGCGCTCACGGCCAAGATGAATCGGTTGTCGTATTTTTGAAACAACTCTTTTAGGAAAACGGTGCCGAGCGCGATGTTCTTATCGGGGTCATACAGATCTTCGTGTCCCGCAAGGGTGAGATCGATGCTTTTGGCCGCTTTCGCCGCCATCTCCGGAATGAGTTGCATGAGTCCGAAGGCGTCGGCGTGGCTGCGGGCGAACGGATTGAACAACGATTCTTGGCGCATGATGGAGTAGACGAGCTCGGCCGGAACTTTTTGGCGCGTCGATTCGGTCACGATGCGCTCTTCGTAAGGAAGCGGGAACAGAAGCTCGGGGCGCTGGCTTAAGAGGGTCTTTTGATCTTCGGCGCTGAGTTCTCCGATGCGCGTCGTGACGAGAATGTGTTGTTCAAGTCTTGAGAGCTGAACCAGCGTCGCTTCTTTGCGCTCAAGAGAGTGTTCCGTATCCCAAACCTCTCTTGCCGGGCGAGATTCGAGAAAACGGCGTCCCGTTTCGAGCTCGCCCAAAGCGACGAACCAATCGATGGGAACGCGAAGCGAGTCGGGAAGCGGAGAGCGCCTGCGCGGATCATACGGCTCGCTTTGAACGACGCTTTCGTGAAGGGACGAGAAAGGACGCTTGAGTTCGTTTTGTGCGAGAATGCCGTAGTAACCGAATTCGGCGTCACGGGCGAGTTCGGAGAAAGCCTCGCTGGCTTTGTCGGTTTGCCCAATCTCGCGCAAAATACGTGCGCTCCAGTATTTGTTGCGAGTTAGAGCGGTCAGACTGTCTTCGACTTTTTGAGCGTCTTCGAGGGCGGCCAGAGCCTCTTGCGAGCGCGTGGGGCCGAGGCGTCGTAGGTTCCAGCCCTTAAACCACAAGAACTTTGCCTTCGTTGCTCGATCGGGAAGCCGGTCGATGGCGACTTTCCCTAGGATATCGGCCATTTTCGCGAAGTCGCCGCGCTCTTCCGCGATTCTTGCGCGAATGAGCATCGACTCGTGAACGGGAACGAGGCTTCCGACTTCTTTCTCGGTTTGCAGGAGAATTCTTTCTGCGACGGCTGGCTTGTGGTCGGTCCAAACGGCACGAGCGTAGAGAATGCGATTGTCGAGATAGGTGCGAAGAAGTGACGTGTCTTTGTTTTTAAGTCCCGGTGCAAGAAAGTGCGCGCGCGCGAATTTCATCCAGCGGTTCGAAGCGTCGAGGAACTGTTTGGTTTTGAGTTCGAGCTTATAGGTCATGCGAATGCTGTCGAGCGCGCGAATGCGATCTTGTGGCGATCGCCGCGTGTCGGTCGCGATGATTTCGTAGATCGCACGTGCTTGTTCGAACTGGCGCGCATTTCGAAGATCGTTTGCAACGCTAAACGCGCGCGCCTGATCGCGGCGTGCGTTGAATGAGGCCGAAAGGGAGCGGTCGAGATAACGCCTCGGCGCGATTTCAAGGATGCGATCGATGGTTGCGCGCGTTTCATCTTTGTTTTGGATTTCGCGAAAAATCGCGAGCGCGGCCTCAGCTCGTTCGAGTCGAGATTTTTGGGTGCGCTCATGGTACGAAACCGCGCGAAGCGCCAGAGCTAGGCGTGTCCGTTGGGCGAGCGTCGTTTGGTCTTGAGCGGGTATTTGGGCGGCTTCGAGTTCGGCCCGAGCCGCGTCTTCGGCAAGCCAACGCGGCGGCGTCGCTGCAGGCAATGGGCTGAGCTTTTCTTGAGGGCAAGTCGGGACGGCGCGCACGCGCGCGAGCAATCTGACTTCTTCCGGAAGTTCTTGATCGGAAGCCAGTGAAAGAAAGGCTGCGCAGGCTGTGCCGCGCGTTTCGTCGGTTTTCGCATCGATCGCGGCTTTTTTGTATAGCGCGACGGCGACGGATGCGTGATCTTGCGGCTCGTTTGCAGGTGCCGTGTCCGTCGAGTTTTGAACGGAGCTAGGAGCGCGCAGGCCGAGCGCGGAGCGTTCTGAAATCGTTGAACAGCGCGAAACACCAAGCATCAAGATGATGATGGAGCTAAGAGAAAGAAGGGGAGATGAAACGAAACGTCGTGTTTGTATTTTCACCGTCCTTTAAGGATAACGGGAGTCGTGGGAAGTCGCAAAATCATTCACATCGATATGGACTGCTTTTATGCGGCGGTTGAGACGAAGTTCCAACCGCATCTCAAAGGCAAGCCAGTTGCAGTAGGCGCGATTTCAATTGATGGAACTCCGGGTGGGCGCGGCGGAGTTCTGACAACGGCCAATTATGAGGCGCGGCAATTTGGTGTGAAATCCGCGATGCCGTCGGCGCGCGCGTTGCGACTCTGCCCGGATTTGATTTTGATTCCTCCTGATTTTCAAAAGTATCGCGCGGAGAGCCGCAAAGTCCGCGCCATCTTGGAGCGATATTCTCAAAAGATCGAGCCGCTCAGTCTCGACGAGGCTTATTTGGACGTTACGGATTCTCCCTTTGAAAATGGAAGCGCGACTAGGATCGCGGCTCGAATTCGAAGGGAAATCCAAGAGGAGACCGGGCTTACGGCAAGTGCGGGAGTCGCGCCGAATAAGTTTTTGGCGAAGATTGCAAGCGACTTGAAAAAGCCAGACGGCCTTTCGGTGATTCGACCCGAGCAAGTCGAGGCGTTTGTACGGGCGTTACCGGTCGAAAAAATATGGGGAGTCGGAAAAGTCACGGCTCGAAAAATGCACTCGCTCGGAATTCGCACGTGCTTGGATCTGCAAAGGTATTCGGTCGCGCAACTCACGGAGCTATTTGGAAGCTGGGGAACGCAGCTCTACGATTTCGCACGCGGCGTCGATTCGCGTGAGGTTTCAACCGATCGGGAGCGAAAGTCGCTGACGGTCGAGTGGACGTACTCGAAAGATTTCACCAATCGTCAAGAGATCATCAAAGCTCTTGAGCCGCTCTACGCGGATTTCGTTGAACGCCTTGCTGCCTATCGTGCGCGTGGCGAAGACGAGCGTGAGCAGCTCTCGCGCTCCATCGTGATCAAGCTCAAGTTCTCCGATTTTCGCCAGAAGGGCCGCGAGAGAAAGTGGGAGAGTCTTGAGACTCCAAAGCTCGAGGCTTTTCAGGAGCTGGTCGAAGCGGCGCTTGATGGTGAAACGCTGGGTGTGCGGTTGATCGGTTTGGGAGTACGTCTTGCGTCGAACCGTGTGCGAGGACGCGAGGAAGGGGCGGGAGCTGAGGCCCGGCAGGGCCTTCAGCTCTCGTTTCGCTAGTTATTCGGTTCCGTACCGGAACGTGAGCGTCGCATCGGTCGCGTCGGGTTTACCGTCGGCGCCTGGTTTCACGTCGACATGCACTTTGCCGCCTTTTTCGAGGCGTCCAAAGAGAAGCTCGTCAACCAGCGGTTTCTTTAAGTGATCGTCGATCGTGCGTGCCATCGGACGGGCGCCGAGAAGCGGATCGAACCCGCGTTTTAAGAGCCAACGCTCGGCTTCTTCGCTCAAGGTCAAAGCGACTTTCTTTTTCGCGAGTTGCTCGATGAGCTCCCCTGCGAATTTTTTAACGACCTTGATGACGACCGTTTCTGGAAGCGGTTGAAACTGAACGACCGCATCGAGACGGTTCAAGAATTCGGGAGTAAACGCTCGTTTGATCGCTTCGTTTTGTTTGTCGGAGCTTGAGGAGGCGGATGTCGCTCCGATTCCGATGGCGCTCTTCTGCGCTTCCGCGGCTCCGGCATTGGTCGTGAGAATGATCACGGTGTTACGGAAATCTGAAATCTTTCCGTGCGAGTCCGTAAGCGTTCCGTTGTCCATGACTTGAAGAAGAATGTTCATCAAGTCTGGATGCGCCTTTTCGACCTCATCCATCAAGACGACCGCGTAGGGGTTACGCGAAACCGCTTCGGTCAAAAGACCGCCTTCTTCGAAGCCGACATAGCCCGGAGGGGCGCCGACAAGGCGGGAGACGGCGTGCTTCTCCATGTACTCGGACATATCAAAACGCAGAAACTGATTGCCGAGAACGTTCGCCAGCTGTTTTGAAACTTCGGTCTTTCCGACACCTGTCGGTCCCGCAAAGAGGTAGCTTCCGATTGGTTTGTTCTCGCGCCCAAGCCCTGTGCGAGAGAGCTTGATGGACGTCGTGATGCGCTTGATGGCCTCGTCTTGACCGTAGACGACTTTTTGAAGCTGTGCTTCGAGGTCGCGCAAGGCGTTCTTGTCGGCGGTGTTCACGCTTTGAACCGGAACTTGAGCGATCGATGCGACAACGCGCTCGATATCTGCGACACGAATCGTTTTCTTTTTATCGTCCGCGGCTTTGATGCGTATTCGAGCCCCGGCTTCGTCGATGACATCGATGGCCTTATCGGGAAGATGGCGCGCTTGAATGTAACGCGCCGAGAGTTCGGCCGCGGCTTTGAGCGCGCCTTCCGAGTAATGCACGTTGTGGTGAGCTTCGTAGCGCTCGCGCAGGCCTTCGAGAATTTTAACGGTCTCTTCGACACTCGGCTCTTTGACGTCGATTTTTTGAAAGCGACGGGCCAGTGCGCGGTCTTTTTCGAAGTGTTGGCGATATTCCTTGTAGGTCGTCGAACCGATACAGCTCAGTGTGCCGTTTGCGAGCCCTGGCTTTAAAAGGTTCGACGCGTCCATTGAACCACTTGAGGTCGCTCCGGCTCCGACCAGGGTGTGGATTTCGTCGATGAACAAAACACCGTGAGGCTCGTTTTCAAGAGCTTTGACGACCGCTTTGAGGCGCTCCTCAAAGTCGCCGCGGAATTTCGTGCCGGCG
>JAVFAU010000157.1:0-5237 GCA_034002335.1 Bdellovibrionales bacterium
TTCTTAGCAGCTTTTTTCGTAGTTTTCTTTACTGCTTTTTTAGCTGTTTTCTTCGCTGCTTTCTTTGTTGCTTTCTTTGTTGCTTTATTTGTTGCTTTCTTATTTGCCATGTCTCGCTCCTCCTAGGATGAGTTCGCTAAATTTTATCACTCAGTGCGATTCACTTTGTGATTTGAAGACTTCCTTACGAAAAGGATAACCTCACGACTCTGATCGTCAATAGAAAAAATAAACTTGAGTGCGACCTTTCTTAACATTCGATCTTTCTAACCTACTTTTTCGATCAAAAACGCGCGCATGAACGTCGTTGCGAAGTTTGTTCGACCGCAAATAGCCGAACAAATCGCATTCACAACATCGTTTCTTGTCTGAAAGTAGCACCAAAGTTGCTACTTCACGCTTCGAAGAGGAGGAAACGAGCGTGAATCGCGTGTTTGAAGCCGTTGTTCTGATGTGTTCGATTGTCGGACTGATGTCCGCCGTGCATTTATCGACGATTTTAGTTCGTTCGCGCGTGGTGAGCGCACTCGAGATGACAAAAATTGGCACCGGCGGTCTTTTGATCGTACTGATCTTGATGATGACCGCTCCGCCTCGGACGATTTTCGCATTCTGGATGCAGACTCAGGTGCCGCTATTCATGATCGTTGCGAGCTCGTTTCTCCTAGCAAAACAGCGTGATCGACGATTGGTCGAATCGTTCGACGAAGTTCTCTCGAATCTCATCGTGAGAATGAAGAACGGCTGTTCTTTACAGGCCGGAATCGCCGCGATCGCGGAAGAAAACCGCTCGTCTCATCGTCTTCGTTTGCTCGAAGTGGCTCGTTCTGTTGCTTTTTCACCACAAAACGACGCGCGAAACGCTCTTCATAACGGACGAATTCGAGAGATCGTGCGTGAGTTGTGTGAAGTGTCCCGTCTCAACCGTTCGCAAATTCAAGAGTTGCAAAGATGGCGGGAGCGAATTCGTCGCGAACGATCTTTTCGACGTAGGTCCGTACAAGCAACGGCGCAAGTGCGCGCGCAAGCGATCGTTTTGAGCGTGATTTACGGTCTTCTCGCTTTTTTCAGCGTCGCCGTTTTCGGTTGGAGTGTGAGTCGTGAGCCGTTTCAGCTCTCGCTTCCGTTCTTTTTGCTCGGTCTTTTTTTGATTTTGAGGGGTGGAGGAAGAGTGAAATGGTCCGTGTGAATCCCGTTTTGAGATGTGTGAATGCGATTGAAGAAGGTCTGAGTCGCGGCGATAGCACTCGTGAGATCTTGTTTTCGTATCTTTCAAGCTCTTCGAGCGGGGAGCGGACTCCGGCGGAGATTCGATTTCGCGAGGAACTTCTCGCGTTCTTGCGTTTGGTGGAGCAGGGAAGCGGATACGATGCGTCGATAGCTCATCAGACGACGTCTTATCGACGCAGTCTTTTTTTGATTCTGGAAGCGGGGATGCGGGGAGAGACGATTTTAAATCGGATTCGCGATTTAAGGACGGAAATTGACGATCAATTAGACATCGACGTGAAAGCACACATCGAAAGCCTTCCGTTTCGTATGCTCGCACCTCTTCTTTTGCTCATGTTCCCTGCGTACCTGATTTTGTTGTTTGGTCCCATCACAAGGTCATTTTTGGAGTCGTTAGAATGAAAACCGTATTTTGGAAGCAGAAATTCGTGGCGCCTTTGGTCGTGTCGGTATCGTGTTTCATCGTTTCCGGTGTGGCGCGGGCGGATCTCGCGGGGATTCTAGACGCGACGACTCGCGAAGATTTGAGTCGGCATATGCACGGACTCGAGAAGCGTGCGATTCGCGAGCGCTCGTGCCGATTTCAACGTCAGCAAGCTCTGCCGCCGACATTTTGTTACGAAGAGAAGATGGCGAAAGACGAAAGTGAAGCTTTGGATGCCCAGTGTTTGCGCTTGGTTCGCGCCGCGCTCAACGTGCCGAAATATGATCAAACCACGTCGGCTCGGTGTCGAAATGAGATAGAAAAGAGAAGTCGAGACCTTGCGTACGCTGTTGGCGATAGCGTCTCTCATTGAAGAGCTGCCTTGCGTTAGCCTTGAGTCCGTCTTCGTCAACGGGCTAGAGTTTTCCCATGTGAAAGGCAGCTTTGAGAGGGGGAACGATGGCATCGCGTTTGGGAACTCGTCCAAGTGTTCAAAAAGACCCACAGGTGGCGAAAGATCGCGTGGACCTGTCGGAACTCGAATCCGTGATCGATATGCTGGTGTCGGGTAACGCGAAACGTGCCGAAGTCGCGGCACGTTTAAAAGCGATGGGACAACCAGAGGTTATGGACGGAACCGAACAACTCCGCCTTGCTCTTCGACTTTTAGAATGCCATGACGACGAGGGCGTTTCGCGCAAGCTCGCGGAGACTAGCACTTAAACGAAAAGATGGTTACACCTACCGTTCTACATATACCGCTCTCTATATCCATCTATATATAGGGCGTCGGCTTTGGGGGTTTTATGGCGGGATCGCAGAAAATTCACGACAACGTTCTATCGGCAATTGGGAATACCCCGGTCGTGCGACTCAATAAGTGTGTGCCGAGCGGGAAACATCAGTTTTTCGCGAAGGTCGAGTATTTCAACCCAGGCGGCAGCGTGAAAGATCGCATCGCGATGGCGATCATTGAAGCGGCCGAGCAGTCGGGCGCTTTGAAGCCAGGCGGAACGATTGTCGAAGCGACGAGCGGTAACACGGGCGTTGGTCTTGCTCTGGTTGGCTTGCTCAAAGGTTACAAATGCGTATTCGTGATGCCTGAGAAGATCAGCGAAGAAAAACGCGCGGTCTTGCGTGCTTACGGCGCAAAAGTCGTTATGACGCCGACGGGTCTCGAGCCGGATGATCCGAACTCTCACTATTCAGTCGCAAAGCGCATTGTCGAAGAAACGCCGGGCGCGTTTTTGACGAATCAGTATCACAACCCTGCAAACGCGAAAATCCATTACGAGACGACGGGTCCCGAAGTATGGGATCAAATGGGCGGTGATCTCGATGTTTTCATCGCGGGCATCGGAACCGGTGGAACGCTCTCGGGAATCGGACGTTACCTCAAGGAAAAAAAACCAGCGGTGAAAGTCGTCTGCGCCGATCCGCACGGTAGCATTTTGTACGATCTTTTCTATCACAAAGAAGTTCGCACCCCCCCGCACTCCTATCTTGTCGAGGGGATTGGCGAAGATATGTTGCCGGACAACGTTCATTTTCAATACATGGACGACTTTGTTCAGGTTGGAGACAAAGAGTCGTTTGAATATTGTCGCAAACTCGCCGCGATGGAGGGGCTTCTTGTTGGACCTTCGTGCGGAGCGGCTCTTGCGGCTGCGGTGAAGTACGCGGAAACCCTTGAGAAGCCGTCTAAAATATTGATGATGTTCCCCGACAGCGGTCGTTCGTATTTGAGCAAAGCTTTCAACGAGTCGTGGCTGAAGGGTCAAGGCTTCGCTTGAGGTGGCCCCTTGGGCTTGAGAGCGAGATAAGAGTGATTTGAGGGTACTGAAAGACGGTACGGAGATTAGAAATGGCACTTGAGAAAGATTGGACAGCTGGAAAATACGGGTTCGAGACACGTGCGATTCACGCGGGTCAGCAGCCTGATCCTACGACGGGCGCGATCATGACTCCCGTTTATCTGACTTCGACGTATGTACAGAGCTCGCCAGGTGTGCATAGCGGTTACGAATATAGTCGCACGCACAATCCGACGCGCAAGGCGTATGAGGCGTGTGTCGCCAACCTTGAGTCGGGAAAACACGGTTTCGCGTTCGCTTCGGGAATGGCGGCGTCGACGACGATTCTTCATATTTTGAAAGCGGGCGATCATGTGATCGCGGGCGACGACATGTACGGCGGCTCGTTTCGTCTGATGGATAAAGTGATTCGTCACAACGGCGTTCAATTTAGTTTTGTGGATCTCACGAATCCTGAAAATTTCGTGAAAGCCGTGACTCCGGCAACAAAGCTTCTTTGGCTTGAGACGCCGACGAATCCGACGTTGAAACTCGTTGATATCAAAAAAATCAGCGCGCTGGCGGCCGCAAAAGGCATCATCACGCTTGTCGACAACACGTTTATGAGCCCTTACTTTCAGCGCCCGCTTGAGCTTGGGGCGACGGTCGTTCTTCACTCCGTTACGAAGTACATCAACGGGCATAGCGATATGGTCGGTGGAATGCTCGTCACATCAGATGATGCGTTGGCCGAACGAATCGGGTTCCTTTCGAATTCGATGGGAGGCGTTCAGGGACCGTTTGATTCGTTCTTGGCCATGCGCTCTCTTAAAACTCTCGCGGTACGCATGCGCGCTCACGAAACGGGTGCCGCGGCCGTTGCTCGTTTCTTGGAAAAACACCCGAAGGTGGAAAAGGTTATTTACCCAGGGCTTGAGTCTCATCCGCAGCATGCTCTTGCAAAGGAGCAGATGCATGGGTTCGGCGGGATGATTACGTTTTACGTGAAAAATGGCCTCGCGGGCGCACGTGGGCTTCTCGAAAATGTTCAGGTTTTCGCACTTGCTGAGAGTTTGGGCGGAGTCGAGTCTCTGATTGAGCATCCAGCCATTATGACGCACGCCTCTGTTCCCGTTGAGACTCGTAAAGCCCTTGGAATCGACGACAGCCTTGTGCGTTTGAGCGTAGGGATCGAGAATCCAGAGGATCTTTTGCGGGATCTCGATCAGGCGTTGGCGAAGGTATAGGTTATAGGCCTCGTTAAAGTCTGAAATCGTTGTTTGACATGGGGTAAGCGGCTGCGATACCCCTGTTCATCTCTTTTATGCCGATGTGGTCAGGTAGCTCAGTCGGTAGAGCAATGGACTGAAAATCCATGTGTCGGCGGTTCGATTCCGTCTCTGACCACCATTTATTTCACCTTTTATCTCGGCTGTTTGTTTTTCGAATATTTGCGGGTTTTTCTGTGATCATGACGCTGGGGCGACGAGCGATTTTTCTATTGGATGCCATCGGCGCTTTGTTGAGTGCGCTCCTAACGGGGTTCGTCGTGGCTCTCGAGATCCGAACTCTTTCGCGGGCTTCGAGTTAGTTTGTCGTCGCCTACGGCGATGAATCGTAATGCGCGGCTTTTTCAACGGTTTGGCTGCGCTGATCTTTACGCTTTTCGATCGTCTTCCAGTTCAGCAAAAATTCTTTCATGAGATTCTCCGCGATGAGCGAGTGCCCCTTTTCGGTCGTATGGCCGAATCGCAAGCCATGGTCGTGTGTGAAGAGGTCTGTGAAGTATG
>JAVFAU010000158.1:0-5227 GCA_034002335.1 Bdellovibrionales bacterium
CGCGTGGCGCCTTTCCTATTAGGCCAGGAACCATGCTGGCCCATTCAAGCCAGACTTCGTTGATTTCCCCCGAAGAAGTGAGGCGTTCACGTTTTAAGGGCTGTATGAATGGACGAACGACGGCGGGTACAGCCGCGACGAGTGAAAGCTGTGACGTCGCTTTCGCTTGAGGCTTTTGGGCAGCAGACTGAGGTTTTCTGCGATTTACGTTTGAAAGACCGATTGCCATTTAGGCCTCCAGCGTCTGTGAGTGATCTTGTTCGTTTGCGTCTTCTTGATTCTCGGAAGATGTATCTGATGATTTTTCGGGTGATCCGCCGAGTTTAGCGAGATCCGTTGCAAGCAGAGCCGGATCGTCGGTTTTTGCGATGCCGATCGCGGTGCCGATTTCGTGCAGGAGAATGCGCATCTCCGCTGCGGCAACCGAGTTGGGGCTGTGCTCGGGAATCGAAAGCCGAAGTGCCGTTGCCTCTTCTCCTTGAACGCTCTCTCGAATCGAGCGGGTGGAGCAGTTTTCGAGATTCGTTTTGTACCAATCAAAGATTTCACGTGAGAGCCGGCGAGAAGCGACAACGCGTGTTGGTACGAAAAGGTGTCGGAAGTCGATGCGCATGTCGCGTTTGAACTCCGAAACGAGCGCTCGGAAGGTTCTTAGGTTTCGAAAATTATTGATCTTGCTCTCTATCGGAGAAAGCAAGACATCGCTTGCGACAAGGGCGTTGTTGATAAGGCGGTTCCAGTTAGGGGAACAGTCCATCAAGATGAGATCGAACTTTTCTTTCAAGGGCTCCACGACATTTTCGAGAAGCCAGTATTCGCGGCGGTTGCGACTTAAAAGGCTCTGATCGAGCGCCACGAGTTCAGGAGTTTCGGGAATGTAGAAAAGGCTCGGGATTTCAGTCGGAAGAATCAGTTCGTCGAGGGTTGTTGGGCCGCCGCCCTGATGATTGAAAAGGTCCGCGAGGCCGCGCATGGAGTTGAGCGTTTTAAGAGCTTCGGCAAGCGATTGATTTTCGTCGGGTCCGTCGCCGCCCAGGGCTTGGGTGATGTCGCCTTGCATGTCGAGACCGACCACACAAACTTTCAGTCCATGAAGGGCGGCCATGCGTGCGAGGTTCAGGGTGAGGGTTGTTTTTAACACGCCACCTTTGGTGACGAAGATCGCGGCTGCGATTGGGGCATCAGGCTTTTTTAGAAAACCAATCTCCGCCCCGAGCGAAAGAAGCTCATCCGTGCCATATGACTTGCGACGAGCGCTGCTGCTCGTTTCTGGCGAGAAAGAGGGATCGGCGCCAAAGATCGCGTGAGCCTTCTTCGACGAATACTGGAGTTGCGATGGGCTTGCGTCGTTCATAGCGAGATTTCATCAAGACCTCGCTATGAGTGTCCAATCAAAGTGCGCGGAACGCAGCGTCGAGATCTTTGATGAGATCGGCCGAGCTCTCGATACCGAGGCTCAGGCGAATCATGCGTGGATCGATGCCGCTTGAGGACAGCTTGTCTTTTGGAATCACAGAATGAGTCATGTAGCCAGGCACTTCGATGAGCGTCTTTGTAAGGCCAAGGCTCACCGCGAGTGTGATCGAGTAGGAGTGGCGTGCGATATGATCGACAAACTTACGGCACTTGCCGATGTCACCCTTCAGTACGAACGAGATCATTGTTCCAGGAGCAAACTGTCCTTCTGGCGTTCGCAGGATCTTTTTCGCGAGCGCGTGGCGCGGATAGTTTTTGAGGCCCGGATAGAGAACGGACTCTACTTTCGGGTTCTTCTCGAGGTATTTCGCAACCGCGATCGCGTTTTTCTGCTGTTGCTCAAAGCGGATTGCGAGCGTTGAAACGCCATGGACGTTGATGCCCCAAGCGGACTTGGGATTCATGATCGCGCCGAAATCTTTGCGCGCGAGCTTGAGTCCGCGTTCAAATTTTTTTGCACCCATCACGGCTCCGCCCATTTCTGTTCCGAAACCACCGATATTTTTAGTGAGACTGTGGATCACCAGATCGACACCCCATTCGAGCGGGCGTAGGGCCCACGGTGTGGCGAACGTGTTGTCGACGATTGTGATGATCCGGTCGCTTTCGCTGCGGTTACGGTTGATTTTCTTTACTTCCGCCATGATGGCCGGCAGGTCGCAAAGATCGAGGCTTGGGTTTGAGACGCACTCAAAATAAAGAACGCGAACATTTGAGTCGTTCAAGAGTTGGCGATGCTCTTTGGAGTTGATGTCGACGAGAGTCGTATTCACCCCGAAGCGTGGAAGCCATTCCGTTAAAAAGCTGTATGTGCAGCCGTAGAGATTGCGATGAGCCACGACTTTTTGACCGCTCTTTAGGATCGACATGAGCGAGGCCGAGATCGCGCCCATGCCTGAACCGAAGCTAACGGCCGACTCGGCTCCCTCAAGAAGTGCGAGTTGTTCTTCAAGAAGCAAGGTGTTTGGTTCGTCGAGACGATCGTAGATAAGGATCGGTTCGTCGCGTCCCGCGTCTTCAGCGCCGAACTGCATGAAACCTTGAGCGCCGCGATCGAGCGAACCGAGACGGAATGTCGTGTTCGAAGTAATGGGCGGAATCAGATGGCGCGAAAACTCCCAGGCCGAGGTGATTGTTTGGCCGTGGATCATTTGCGAGCGCTTGTGCGCCGATGCCGTTGCCGAGTTGGCCGCGCTTTGTTTTGCGGAGACTTTCTTTTTAACGGTCTTGCGAATAGTGCGTTTCGTTGTCACGGTAATACCCTCGTTTTCACGCTCGTGTAGGTGGAGTCATTACTCGATCTGTCCCCGCGTGGCGAATGGTTAATGCGCCGTATTGCATGCCTGTGATAGAGGAGGGCCATGTTTTGGGATCGTCCTTCAAAGAAGAAAGTGGCATTGGTCGCTTTGGTGCTTGCGGTGTTGGGTACTCTGATATTCGCCTTTTGGCCGCGTCCGCTTTCGCCGATGGCCCTTTCGTACCGTGCGCCGTTGTTTTCGTGGAGTGGGGATCGGGGCCAGTCGCTTGCGTTAGAAAGCAAGCTCGCTCGCGACGCGGAATTGGGGCAAAAGCCGGAGGCGCCCATTCCGACGGCGATTTGGTTTCCGTTTTCTGGGAGTCGGGATCTTGCGGTTTTGGTATCGGGCCTTGTTGGGGACTCGAGCGACGATCTGAATTTTCAAATGGCGTCGGAGTTCGTGAAAGCGAATGTGCCGACGCTTATTCTTCCGAGCCCGACACATTGGAGCTTTGCTGTTCATCGACTCGATCGTGCGGAACGAGAAAGTTATGAGGCGTCGGTTCAGTCTCTTTGCGAGGCCTACAAGGAAATGTTGGCACGTTCAGAACTGCGGGATTTTTGGGGCGCAGGGGGGCCTCGGCGTGTTTTTTTGGTTGGGCTATCTTTGGGAGCAAGGCACGCCGTTTCGATGGCGCGCTGTTTTGAGTTTTCGAAGGAGGAATTGAGTATCTACGCGGTGAATCCTCCGGTTGACCTTAAATACGCGGGCAAAACGATTGATCGTTTGAACCGTGGGTTTAATGAAAATCGTGCGCGTTCCTATTTAGTTGGGCTCTTCATGACAATGGTGAAGCCGGTCGCTTGGTTTTTGAGTGTCGATACAGCCCTAAGGCCTTTGACTCCGTTTTCGCATGAGCTTGGTTGGCTTGCGGGGGCTTCGTTTGCCGCTCGCATGGAACGACTTGTGACGGAGCGTCCGCTTGCGGGCAACGGAGTTGAAACTCGCTCGGTGGAGTTTTCGTTTGATCGTTTTATGCAATCCGGACCCGTGACCATCGAAGACTTTATGGAGGAACTGGCATTTGCGCGCTCACGCACGAAAGACCAAACGTACGTGCTGCATGCAGAAGATGATTTTTTAATTCGCTCGGATGATCTTTTAAAGAGTGGCCTTTTAGCACTCGGCAAGAAGGCCACGATTATGAAAACAGGCGGACACGGCGGCCTTGCATTTGAACCGCCCTATAAGCAGGGCGTGGCGCGCTTATTAGAAGGCTCCGCCGCGCCTTAAATTCCTGAAAGTTTTTGAACGTTACGGTATAAAAAACGTGACGGGTGCTCAGGACATCTCCTATGGCCACGCGTCCGGTTTAAACAATGTCTATTGGTGATGTCGGGTAGAAAAATGGCGCGCCGGGAAGGAGTCGAACCTCCGACCACATGATTCGTAGTCATGTACTCTATCCAGCTGAGCTACCGGCGCCCAAAAAGAACGAGGATTAGGGATAAAGCCAAATTCGCCCTAAATCAACTGCGCATCCTAGATTTTCGAGCTAAAACCGAGTTAAGGAGCATTTCATGGCCCAAACTCAGACAAATATTCACGGAAACACCTGGCTTACAGCGCTTAAGGAGGCTCAAGAGACCCTCGCGGCCTTTGCAAGCGATCCAAAGCAACTCGAAAAGTGCTCAGAATTTTCGCAGCTTTTGATTTCGACCTTTCGAAAGGGCGGGCGTCTTTTCACCTGTGGAAACGGCGGTAGCCACTGCGATGCCATGCACTTTGCGGAAGAGTTCACGGGACGCTATCGCAAGGACCGTAAGCCGCTTGGGGCCCTTGCGCTTGGCGACCCCTCGCATGTGACATGCGTCTCAAATGACTATGGGTTTGAGCACATTTTCTCTAGGCAGTTGCTCGGTCTTGCGCGCGAGGGCGACGTATTGGTTGGCCTTTCGACATCGGGCAATTCGGGGAACGTGATTCGGGCTTTTG
Organism: Bdellovibrionales bacterium; assembly: GCA_034002335.1. Lineage (GTDB taxonomy): Bacteria > Bdellovibrionota > Bdellovibrionia > Bdellovibrionales > JAMPXM01. Next base: position 4,710 of record JAVFAU010000158.1, read on the forward strand.
AGGCGGCGCAGTCGATTGGGGTTAAGACCGTGGGGCTTCTGGGACGAGATGGCGGAAAGCTCGCTCAGATGGCGGATCTTGCGATTGTGATCCCGGCGACGACGTCGGATCGCATTCAAGAAATGCATATCAAGCTGATTCACACTGTCATCGAGACGGTGGAGCGCGATATTTTTCCTGAAAATTACGCTTAAAGCTGCACATCTTGATTTGGCGGTCGGCCCGTGGCAGTGTCGTCTTTACGGCTACAATTGCTAACCAGCTAAACGGAGTGGTGGGTGAGTGGCTGAAACCAATAGTTTGCTAAACTGTCGTACGGGGTAAACCCGTACCGCGGGTTCAAATCCCGCCCACTCCGCCAACTCTAAGTCTGTAGTGACGTCGCAAGTTTCGGTTCTACTCACTCGATGGTGGAACTTTGGTCAAATCCCAATACCTTCAAAGACTTAGCAATCGAAGTCTGTAGTTTTTAAAGCTCTTAAATCCGAAAGCCCGCTTCTGCAACAGCTTTGCGAGCC
>JAVFAU010000159.1:0-5225 GCA_034002335.1 Bdellovibrionales bacterium
AATAGTCTTTTGAGTAGACGACGATTTTGGGAGTTTGATTCATTTCGTAGACCCTCGATTCATGCCTGCTTAAAACTATACTCAGTTGCTCTTAGCTGCAGCGTTATATCGCGACTGTGGCGGTTAATAAAGCGAATCTTGTCTCCAAGACATCGTATCAAACCACGTGTGTTTCGAATAGTTCGCACGAAAGGGTTTCGTATCTTTTGACCTGCTCGAATAGCTCAGCCGCTTCTGGATAAGTAAGTGATAGGCTCTTGAGCCATTGTTTAAGTCTTGCTGAAGCGAAACGGGGGCCTCGGAGGGTTTGGCTCGTGCGTCCAAATTTTATCACGAGCGGGAGGATTGCGGCCCACGGGGTTTTGCCGCTCAGTCCTTTGCATTCGAGAGCTAGGCTAGGGCGTGCCAAAATGCCGCGACCGAGCATGGCGTGATGACAGCCGGAGATGTCGAGCATGCGTCGGTAATCGTCGGGTGTCCAGACGTCGCCGTTGGCAATAACGGGAATCGTGACGGCCTCGCGCATGGAGCCGACAAACTCCCAATGTGCAGGTGGACGATAGCCTTCGTCGCGTGTGCGTGCGTGAACGGTTAGCCAGTCGGCTCCACCGTCTTGAGCGGCATGGGCGATTTCACGATGGAGGGATTTGTCTGAAAAACCAAGGCGAACTTTGGCTGAAACTGAGTGCGAAGCGGGAACGGCCGTGCGCACGCCTCGAACGGCGGCGGCGACTCGTTCTGGACTTTTTAAAAGCGTGGCGCCGCCGTCATGACGGTTCACTGTTTTCGCAGGACAGCCAAAGTTAAGGTCGATACCGACGGCTCCGAGCTCGATCGCTCTTGCGGCGTTGCGACCGAGCAGTTCGGGATCGGAACCGAGAAGCTGCACAAGAAGCGGAGTGCCGCTTGGGGTGTGCGACGGTTTTTCTTGATTGGTAAGTTCAATCGCGTCTTTGTGGAAAAGATGTTCTGGGAGGAGTTGATCGGTGACGCGAATGAACTCGGTCACGCAGAGATCGATACCTCCGATTTCGGTGAGGAGTTCGCGGGTCGTGTGATCGACAACGCCTTCCATGGGTGCGAGCAAAATACGAGGAGTCTGCCTTGAGAAAAAATCGCCCGGCAGCGGAGCCGAGAGGGATGACCTCTGCTTTGATGGCTTTGCATTTGATGGCTTTGCATTTGATGGCTTTGCATTTGATGGTTTCGCATTTGATGGTTTCGCATTTGATGGTGTTGCAAGCTGGGACGAAGATTGGCTCAAGACGGCTCCTGTGTACGAATCTTGATTCCTCTCGAGCCAGGGTCGGCTGGTAGGGACAACGGCTGGTAAGAAATAGTGCTCATATCAGATTCCGGTTCGAAATTAAAAGGCTTTGATCGCGCCGGATATAATACCGCCATCTTTTGGCCTTATCGTTTGAGGGAATCGTTTTATTGAGGGCCGTCGCGTTCTGCGCGTAAAGTCTTTATACGGAATGTATCGGTGTATATCATGCTTCGCGCCTCGGCCCGCGTGACGCCGCAGCCTTCGAGTTGGTTGATTCTCACATAGTCGCGCATCGTAAGAAGCGCCCGAAAGCTCTCGATGACGCGCGTGAAGGGGCGATAATCCCAAAACGATTCTTTTTTCTCATTTTTTGTTTGAGCCGTAGGCTTCCGCCAGCGTGACCGGCCGGTGACGGCCATCGCGATCGCGCTTGTGATGGCGCGAATGAACGGCGCGTAAGTAAAGCGATTCATAAGCTTCATGTGAATATGAAGGTGGTTTCCAACATTTGCCATCGAAAGAATAAACACGCCGTTTTTGCCCGCGAAATGATGGATGATTTCTTGAATGCGTCGAGCGTTGCGCGCGTGCCGAAACGACCACGCGCCCTTGGCTTTTGAAGATCGAAGCACAAGATGCATGGTTTGTTTGACAGCAAGTGGCCTCGCTCCGGCACGCCCCGCGCGCGTGTTGCGAAGTTCCCCGCCGTACGCGCTTTTCTGTTTTTTAAGAAGCGTGAGCTGCGGATGGCGCGAGCGTTTGAGTGAGCTTTTGGCCGTATTTTTAGCCATATCTCGGGTCATATCTTTGGCTACGTTTATTCCGCTTTTCATTCGGGGCGAATGTATGTGACCGAAGGTATAAAGTCAATCGGGTGAAGTTGAGAGTGCGGGAAACTACAGGGTGTTTGCGATGCGGAAAATGTAAAAGTGCGTTGTCGGAGGTGGAGCCAAGTCATTCATGTTAAATGAGGCGCGCAACAGAGGGGGGCGACCAGAGTGTCGTCATGGCGCCCACACGGACTCGGCCCACTCGCTCGGCTCGCTACGCTTGGCTCATTTTGAGGATGTGATCGAACTCTTCCTTTGTGACGGGCTGAACCGAAAGGCGGCTTCCTTTTTGAATCAGAGTCATTTTCGAAAGGGCTTTCTCGCGTCGGATTTCTTCAAGGGGAACGAGCTTTTTTAGGGTCTCGATGTATTTCACCTTTGCACAGAACCAAATCGGTTTGGTTTCCGTAGCCTTGGGTTCGAAGTACTCATTTTTTTTGTCGAACTGTTCCGGGTCAGGAACACCTGTTTTCTCGATGCGGCCGACACCAGCGCATGCGGGAGGGGTTGCATTGGAATGATAGAAAAGAAACAAGTCGCCGGCTTGCATAAAGGGACCTGGCTTGTCGGGAACTTCACCCATCATGAAGTTGCGTGCTTGGTAGTTGCGCACACCCGTCCAAAGCGTGGACTTGTCCTTCTTAAAATCGTCGATTGAGTAAACTTCCGGCTCCGATTTCATGAGCCAGTATTGTGTCGTTTTAGCCATAGAGCGAAACGGTAACATAAGCCTTTGGAATTATCGCTCGTAATCGATTCTTCTTCTGCGGCGTTCTATGTGTCGACGAAGCGTTTTGATCGGGCTCCAATTGAAAGCGAGTTTAATTGGAAGCGGTAAAGATGATGTCGCGTTTAGTGACTGCACGTTTGGTGATGATGCCGATTGCGGCAGTAACGTTCATGCTCATGGTGTTGTTCGGTTGGGCAAAGGCTGGTGCGGCCGAAGTCGTATCGGTGTCGCCGCTTGGAGCGGTCAAGAGGGTCCAGCAGATCGTTGTTCGCTTTTCAGATGACATCGTTCCCATGGGTGATCCGCGTTCGCATCGTTCGCCGTTTCAGATCGAATGTCGCGGTGGGGTTGGAAGCAAGGTTGAAACACCAAGCTATTCTGTTCGTTGGATCGACAGTCGCAACTGGTCTCTTGATTTCGCAAAGCCATTGGGATCGGGCATGGCGTGCGCACTCATATTCTCAGGCATTAAAGATTTAAAGGGTCGGAATGTTAAATCTCTCGCTCAATACAGTTTCACGACGGGCGGTCCCGCGATCCTGCAAGTCGCGCCGGACTACGGCGAAATCGAGCCTGGGCAACATTTCGTATTGTATCTAGAGGGAGCCGTTCAACAGGGGGCGATCGAAAAGCACGCCTATTTCGAAAGCTCCAAGCTGCCCGGAAAAAATGCCGTGCGAGTTTTGTCGGGGGCCGAACGCGAACGGATCGTGCGCGCCGCGATCGCTTCAAATTGGCAGTGGCAATCGTTTCGCGCGTTATTGAAGAAACCATTCAAGGACGTGCGCGCGTTTGACCAGTTCGTGGTGATAGCTGCTCGTAATCGCTTTATTGAAAGCTCCAAAGTCGTGTTGCATTGGCCCAAGGGGATTTTGTCAAGTACGGGGATTCCGGTCGCAGAAGCTCAGAAGTTCGAATTCGGCGTCATCGCTCCGTTTGAAGTGACGTTTAGTTGCGAACGAGTGAATGCGGATCGTGGCTGCAATCCGTTGTCAGGCATGAGTTTAAATTTCAGTCGATCGGTTGACCGTGCGCTTCTACGAGGAACGAAACTCGTGGCCGGTGAACACGTGTGGGAGCCTGTCGAATTGAGTGCGACGGAGGGAAGGGAGAAAAACCTTCAAACACTCACGTTTAAAAACGATGGAGGCGTGGCTTTTCCCGATCAAACTTCGTTTCAAGTCGTGCTTCCCAAAGGGACTATTCGCGACGAGCTAGGCCGTTCGTTGGTAAATGCCGGGCGGTTTCCACTCACGATTCGTACCGACGAATCGGTCCCGCTTGTGAAGTTCGCGGCTCCGTTTGGACTCCTCGAACGAAATGCCGATCCCGTTTTGCCGGTTAGTTTGCGCAATGTTGAAGCGAATGTCGCAGGACAGAGTCGTTATTTTGAGGGGAAAAGCATCAGAGTCTCTTCGAAGTCTTCTGTCGGAGAACTGATTCAAACCTATTTAGACGTACGCGAAAAAGATCGAAGCTATGAACGACGTTCGGAATCATTGTTGAACGCGAAGGACTCGGCTTCTTTTCAACTACCGTCCTCGCCTTCGAAGGAGGCGTCGAAGGCGAAGGCTTCGTTTGAGCTCGTGGGGATTCCGCTTAAAGGGCCTGGGCTTCACGTCGTCGAACTCGCGAGCCCGAAACTTGGGAACGCTCTTCTCGGAAAAGACACGATGTATGTGGCGACGGGAGCTCTTGTTACCAACATGGGCGTACACTTAAAAAAAGGACGAGAGTCCTCGTTGGTGTGGGTCACGACCTTGGACAAAGCGGAGCCCGTAAAAGACGCCGAGGTTTCGATTGTTCGGCGTGATGGCAGCGTGCTTGCTTCGGGCAAAACGGACGCGTCGGGTCTCTGGAGAGTCAAAGACGTCGATTATCCATGTCAGTGGGATGATGAAAACCGATGGGGTGAGGATTGCGAAGTCTTTGCCGTCGCGAAATCGGGAGACGATGTTTCGTTCGTGTCGAGCACATGGGATCGAGGTCTTGAGACATATCGATTCAATGTCTCATCTGAGTATCTCTCTAAAGACTGGGGGCCGATCGTGGCCCATGCCGTTTTTGATCGTACGGTGGCGCAAGCGGGTGAAACGATCAGCTTCAAAACATATTTGCGCGAATACCAAGAACAAGGGTTTCGTATTTTTCCGGCAAACCGAATTCCGAAACGGATTTTGATTCGCCATCGTGCCTCGGGCAAAGTCTATTCATTTCCATTCGAGTACGACGCCAAAACCGGTACGGCTGCGACGGCTTTCTTGATTCCCAAAGACGCAACCCTTGGACTTTACGATGTGAGTCTTTCGGCAAAGCCGCAGGCCGCTAAAAGCGAAGAAGGCCAAGGAGACGCCTCTTTTTATGACTGGAGCGCGCAGACGGTCGGCGACTTTAT
>JAVFAU010000160.1:0-5222 GCA_034002335.1 Bdellovibrionales bacterium
CGTCAGTACTCTCGCACGGAAGTTCTTGAAAGCCTCTTGTACGAGTTGAAGCCATTTATTATCGCAGCCTCCGGCTTCGCAGGCGGCGCGTACTTCACGCACTCCGGCGATTCCGCCGCCAAGTACTTTAGTTTAACCTTGATGGCTTGCGGCCTGATCATCCTCTACGTGCGGGCAAAAGATCGCGGCGTCATTCAATAATGCGCCCACGCGACTTCGTTTTGATGTCGGCGCAGCCAAAGACGATGCGAGCGGTGTTCAGGGTCGTGAATCGCGACCAAGCTCCAAAAGCGTTCGGAATGGTTCGCGTGCACGAGATGGGCGAGTTCATGCACGATCAGGTAATCAATCACCTCTTCGGGAGCGAAGATCACCTTCCAATTGATACTGATATGCCCCTGCGAGGAACAGCTGCCCCAACGCGTTTTCTGACAACGGAACGACAGGCCCGAGGGCCGCACGCCCATCTTCTCGGAGAACACCCGCACCCGTTCCGGAACATGCAAGCGCGCCTGCGCATCGTAGAGTCGCGCAATCGCCGTTCGCACTACCTGTTCGCGCTCGCCTGCCTCTTCGCGCGAAAGCCCTCGCACCACGAGTAGATCTTCAATCAACTCGGCTCGCACGCGAGCCCCTTCGCGCATTCGCTCCGCCGCACTCTCAAAAACAAGCCTGTGCTCGCGACCGAAAAACCGAAACGGCTCGCCCTCTGCGAAACTCTTCGGTGGATTCTTTAAACGGTATTCGCTCATCTTTTGACGCTGATCCGCGATCCACTCGTGATTGGCGAGAACGAACTCTTCCACCAGTCGGAGCGGAGCGCTTAAAGGAGCCGTCACCTTGAGGGTGCCGTCTTGCTCAACCGTCAAACGCAAACCCGAACGACGACGGCGCCCAAAAACAGGACGCGCAACACGACGCTCGACCAATACATCAAACGCGCCAATACGATGGATTTGCGAACCGCCAGAAGCCATGCACCATCAATACTTCAGATCGTGCTTCACGCGCTATCTAAATGGCGGTAAAGCTTTTGACGTCTATGAAAAAAGCCTCTGTCTTCGATGTCTTGACTCCTGATTTCATACTTGGCGCCGTCGAGGCGAAAGGGTTTAAGCCAACCGGAGAAATCATCCAGCTCAACAGTTACGAAAACCGTGTCTTCGATATCAAAGTCGAACCACATGAGCTCGTCGATGAAACAGCCGGGCCGCGTCCCGCGATCATCGCGAAATTCTATCGTCCCGGTCGCTGGTCAAAAGAGTCCGTTCAAGATGAGCATGAGTTTCTCATGGATCTGCGGGCCGAGGGCATTCCCGCCATCGCTCCCTTTGATCACGCATTTCAATACGATGGTTTTCTCACGGCGCTTTTTCCAAAGCGCTCGGGTCGCATGCCTCAAGAATTCATGCCCGGCGAACTTGAACAAGTCGGCCGCCTTCTTGCCCGTTTGCATAATGTCGGAGCCAAACGCCCCGCTCCTCATCGCCCTACGCTCGACGCCGAAACCTACGGCTACGCGGCTCTCGATCGCCTCGAACGCGTCGTCTATCCGGAGCTCTGGTACCGTTACGAGGACGCGGCCCTTACGATTTGCGAGTATCTCGAAGATGAACTGAATCCAGACGAGAACATCCGTATCCACGGCGACTGCCATAAGGGCAATCTTCTACAAATGGACACCCGACTTGCGCTCACGCCCGGAGGTTCCGCCCCGGCTTCGAATGCATCGGGAAGTCCGTTCTTCTTTGTCGACTTCGACGACTGCTGTAACGGCCCTCCCGTGCAGGATTTTTTCATGCTCCTTTCGGGTGCCAGCGATCATGACGATCAGGCGAAGAGAGAACTCGAAGCTCTGCTCAAAGGGTACGACGAGCTTCGAACGGCTCCCGACAATCTCTATTTGCTCGAAGCCCTACGAGGTTTACGAATTATTCACTATGCCGGCTGGATTGCCGCACGCTGGGCAGATCCGTTTTTCCCCAGCCTTTTCCCCGGCTTCCACTCCTACAACTGGTGGGCCGAAGAGTGCCTCCGGATCGAACAGATTGCAGCTGCCCTATAGTTAAGCTCCATAAGACGAGGCAGTCACCACGCGTCAAACCCCGATTCCCCACTCCGCGGAACAAGTTATCCACCAAACTCCAGAAAACTTAAGTGTGATGACGCAGTGGGTGTCATTGCGCTTCGCGGGTACCTTACGCACCTCGAAAAATGTTAGGCTTAGCCCCTTTGCGGCCGGGTCCCACACAACGGAGCTCCGCTAATCCCGCCAGGTCCGAAAGGAAGCAACGGTACCGGCAGCGATGTGTGATGTGGGTAACCCGGTCACCATCTCGATCCGCAAGCAAAACACCATAAAGGAAGTTCGAGGGCTCGATGGCGCAATATCAGGTCATTGCACGAAAATGGAGACCGCAGTCCTTTCAGGATTTGATCGGGCAAGACCATATTTCGACAACACTCCTGAACGCTTTGCGCGGCGACCGACTGCCTCAAGCTCTGCTTTTCACCGGCGTTCGCGGGACAGGAAAAACCTCCACTGCGCGAATTCTCGCAAAATCCCTGCGCTGTCCGAACGCGAAAGATTATGTTCCATGCGGCACGTGCCGTGACTGCGAAGACATCGCATCTTCACGCGCGGTCGACGTCGTTGAAATCGACGGGGCTTCGAACAACGGCGTCGATGCCATTCGCGAACTGCGCGACAGTGTCGGCTACATGCCGTCTTCGGGTCGCTACAAAGTCTATATCATCGACGAAGTTCACATGCTTTCGACCGCGGCGTTCAACGCCCTTCTTAAAACTCTCGAAGAGCCGCCCGCGCATGTCGTCTTCATCCTTGCGACAACGGAAGCGCAGAAAATTCCAAATACGATTCTCTCGCGCTGTCAGCGTTTTGATTTCCGACGCATTCCTTCGCGTCAGATCGCCGAACAGCTCTCGCGCATTTGCGAAGCCGAAGGCGTAAAGACCAATCAAGACGCCGTTTGGTCGATCGCCCGTCAAGCCGACGGTTCGATGCGCGACAGCCAAAGCCTGCTCGATCAAGTCATCACGTTCTCAAACAAAGAGATCACGCTCGAAAAAGTCATCGAGGTTCTCGGCCTCACCGATCGCCAGCTCGTGATCGATGGCTTGACCTCGCTCGTGCACCGCAACCCCGCGCTGGCGCTGGAGTTGGTTGCAAAGGTCAACCGCAGCGGCATTGATCCCAAGATCTTCGCGCAAGATCTTTTGGAGGAAGTGCGAAACGCTCTGATGGTTCGCCTCTGCGTGGACGATCCCACACGCATCGTCGATCTTCCCGACAGCGAAATTCAGGCTCTCGCGGAGCTTGCAAACTCGACATCCGAAGAAGATCTGCATGTGCTCTTCGACATGATGCTCAAGGGCGTTAACGATCTGCTTCGTTCATCGGACCCTCGTCTCGTACTCGAGATGACACTGCTTCGAATTTCATCATCGCCTTCGATGATCGCGATTCGCGACTTCTTTGCGGGCGCTCAAGTTCCGGCTACCCAGCAAGCCGCGCCTCCAAGACCCGCCGCCGCAACGGCTCAGGTCGCGCCACCCAAGGCGACCGCTCCTATTGCGGCACCTTCGGCCTCGCCCGGCGACGGTGCTGACGATGGCTCGGCTCGCAAATACACGGTCGATTCGTTCACACGCTCCGTGAAGCCGGGGGCTCCAAAAGTTCTCGGAACCCCGAAAGCATCGAGCGGCGTTGTGACGGCCCTGCCTCCTTTGTCGGCCTCCGCTTCCGGAACGACAACTCGCGACGCTTCACAGCCATCTGCGTCCGAAGCGGCTCCCGAGCCATCGCGATCAAAAGATCCATGGCTTCATTTCGTGTACAGCGTGAGAAAATCGAACGGACTTCTTGGAGCCATGCTCGAAAATACGCATATTCTTGAACAGACCGACGAGCGCATCGCGATCGGAGTCCCTAAAAAGGTCTCTTTCGTTATCGATAAACTCAAAGATCCCGATAATGTTCGTCGAATTGAGCAATTCATCGAGACAATTTGGCAAAAGCGGTTGAAAGTTGAAGTGAAGCCAGCGGATGCGGCGGCGGCCGATCTAACTCCTCGAGCAAGGGAAGAGCGCGCGAAAATTGAACGCGCTCAATCCATCGAGGCCGCCATCGAACAAAATCCTCTTGTCCGCACGGCGAAGAATGTTTTTAAAACTCAAGTGAAGGCTATTCGCGACGCCGATACCGTTAAGGGCGGCTCGTCGAAATAACCTCAGGTAACGATTCAACAAGGGGAAGCGAACATGAAGGGTCGTGGAGGCGGTTTTGGTGGTGGCGGCATGGCGAATATCATGCGCCAAGCAAATCAGATGCAGGCCAAAATCAAAAAGCTGCAAGAAGAACTCAACGAACGCGTGTATGAAGGCACGTCTGGCGGCGGCGCCGTCGTGGCGAAGTTCCAAGGCGAATCGAAACTCGTCGGTATCACGATCTCCCCGGACGCGATCAGCGCGGGTGACGCAGAAATGCTTCAAGACATGATCGTGGGCGCGGTGAACGACGCTCTACAAAAAGCCAAAGCCACGCAAGCCACTGAAATGGAAAAAATCACGGGCGGCCTAGGCATTTCAGGAATGTTCTAATGCTTCGAATCGGCGCGCTCGAACGGCTTGTTCACCAACTCAATCGCTTGCCGGGAATTGGGCCCAAAACGGCTCAAAGGCTTGCGTATCAGATTCTCAAGGAGCCGGATCTTTCGACCGGCCTTGAAGAGGCTCTGATCGCCGTGCGAGAAGGCGTGCATCAGTGCTCATGTTGTTTTTCATACACTGACGAGCCTGATATCTGCCGTTACTGCGCCGACTCTTCACGCCGCGAAGACATCCTTTGCATCGTCGAAGAACCCTCTGACATCGTTCGCGTCGAAAGCTCGGGCGCATTTCGCGGTCGCTATCACGTTCTTCATGGAGCGATCTCACCGCTCGACGGCATCGGCCCGGACGAACTTAAGATTCGCGAACTTCTTGAGCGCATCGAAGAATCGAAAGCGCGCGGCCTTGCGGTCACCGAGGCGATTCTCGCCCTCGATCCGGACCTTGAAGGCGACACGACTGTTTTGTATCTTGCCAAATTGCTGAATGAACGAGGCCTCAAGGTCACACGCATCGCAAGCGGAGTTCCGCTTGGAAGCGACATCGATTACGTCGATGACCGAACTTTGGGTCGAGCTCTAGAGAATCGAGTG
>JAVFAU010000161.1:0-5182 GCA_034002335.1 Bdellovibrionales bacterium
TTCACCTCGCGATGTCTCAAACTTCGATGGCTTTTGCCATAAGATGATTTCAAGCATCGTCTGGGAAGCGAACTCGTTCTTCCAGCCGAGCATACTTTCTTCCATAGAAAAGTAGTCCCTCCGGACCACGTCGAAAACCAGCGAGTCGTCTGGTTTTCGTTTCTGGTTTCGTTTCTGGTTTTCTTTTCTAGTCTTCGCTAATGTGAATCCATGGATATCACGACAGCATTGTTTCGACACATCGACGCCTACTGCGAACGGCTTTCATCCGCCTTCTGGGCCGAACCATTTAACGCCATCAGTAACCTTGGGTTCGTCGCTGCGGGACTTATCGCCCTCGGGCAAGCTCGCAGGCAAAACGCCGGCCCCATGGTCCGTTTTCTCTCCCTCATGGTCGTGCTGGTCGGTATCGGCAGCTTTCTTTTTCATACGTTCGCCAACACCTTGGCAATGTTCGGAGACCTGATTCCGATCTTCATCTTTACCAGCGCCTATCTCTTCCATTCATTGCGGCACTATTTGAAATGGAAACGCTCTCTCAGCTGGCTTGCCCTCGTCGTCATGATCGCGGCAATGGTGGCCACCGAAACCCTGTCTTCGACGAAAATATTAAACGGGTCGCTGCTGTATGCCCCACCGCTCATCATGCTGTTTTACGTCGCGCTGGCGCTAAAAAAACACGGCCACGACCTCGCAGGAAGCCTGTACTTAAAAGCCGCCGGCGTTTTTCTGCTGAGTCTATTCATGCGTACAATCGATTCCGCTATCTGCGAAATTTTTCCGATTGGAACGCACTTTCTCTGGCATCTACTGAACGGTATTTGTCTTTGGATTCTACTGAAGATCGCGCTGAACTTTCAGCGCGACTCCCTTAATCCATGACTTCGATGATAAACTCGACACGACGGTTCTGCTGACGTCCCTGGTAATTTGCGTTATCAGCAACCGGCTTTTCTTCTCCATGGCCGACCGTGTGCACGATTTCCGACCGAAGCGTCGGATATCGTTTGAGCAGATACTGCTTCAAGGTGACCGCTCGACGCTCGCTCAGCGCCTGATTATAATCGGCATCGCCTCGCGAATCGGTATGTCCTTCGACCGTAAGGGACACGAGCTTCGAGATCTCGAGGTTGTCGAAGTATTCATTCACCTCAGGCAGGTCCCCCGAGCGAAGGTCCGCTGAATTGACGTCGAACAACACGCTCGCGTTGTAGCGAAGCTTATCTTTTCGTGCCTGCTTCGGCGCGACTGGAGTCGAAGCCGCGACTGGTTGTAAGGTGTCTTCACAGAATGGGCCAAAGCTCCAGTTTAAACCCGCGTAGAGACGCATCTCAGGGCTCCCCAAAGCAGAAAAGAGCTGAGTGCCGCCACCGAAATGAACGGCCGCATTGTTCCCGATGTCGTGCTTCAGCCCAAGCAGCCATTCAAACGAGTCGGGAGATTTCTGCGAACCATCGTTGCTCTGATCCACGAAATGTCCGCCAAAAACCTCGAAGACCAACTTGGTCTCGATGTCCTCGAAATAGTAACTGGCCGCCGCGGAGTAGATGAGTTGATTACCACTTCTGACCGGAACGGTATTGGTTCCCGCTGCCGTCGGTGTACGACCGAGTGTATGTGAGCGTGTTGACCGAGTAGTTAAGAAACGAACCGAAGTTGATGTAGCAGGGCTGGAGCGTCTCAGACGAGTGGACCGTCACAAAGTCGAGACCGCTCGTTGTCGGGTTGAACGTCTGATAGTCGGTTCCGCAGACGTTGGCTTTCGACGCCTCAGGCGTCGCAATGAACACTAATGAGAGAGTCAACACTGTAGGATAAAAACAACGACGCACAAACCGACCTATCACACCGTAGGAATTCAACAAACTCAACAAACAAAATGAGAGAGTGGATGAAGTCACAGACAGTGGGGTGTTTACGCATGAAGAGTCACAACTCGAAAGTCATAGCATTGTCGATTACCGGCGCCGTTCTACTAGGCGCCCTTCTTTTTCAGAACTGCGCGGAAGTTCAATTCATTGGTCCAGGAGGACTCGCAAAACAAATCGGACTTGGCCAAGAGGGAACCGAACGAACCCTCATCCTTCGTCCGACTGATCGCTCGGTCGTGCCGACCGTGCCGATGAAGGTCCTACTTGTTATCGACGACTCCGCTTCGATGGCCGCAAGCCAAGTGAAGCTCCAAGAAAGCATGCGCTCCCTGCTTGAACCTCTCAAAAACTACCCGGTTGAACTTAAGATCATTTCGACAAGCGGGCTCAAGCAATCATCCAGCATCGAAAATCACGGTTGGTCGTATAAAGTCACCGGCCTCGGCGTTCGCACGCCTGTTTCCGACGCATGGAAGGCGAAGTTCAACTTTCAACCAGACGAGGTCTTCAGCGGAGGCTACGACGTCTATTATCATCTGAATAATAGCGACCGCTACGAAATCGCCGCAAACGACGTCGATTTCGAATCGAAACTCAATGCGCTCAATCAGCGAATTCTCCAAATCAGCGCGTCTTCAACCGGTGACGATCGCGAACAAGGTCTTTGCAACACCCTTCTTGCACTCTACGACCACGGTCCGCATCGCTTCTTCCATCCGGGCGACAAAGCCGCGATTGTCATCCTATCGGACGAAGACGATTCGTCTCGCTGGCACACAAATGACACATACGAAGTCCGTCGTGATTGCCGCAACCGATACACGTACGGAAAAATCGGAAACCCCACGTTGCCGCAAGTCGTAACGGCCGACTACGGATATCACGCTTGGACGATTCACTTTGACGTCGCGTTTGAACGTGAAAACGATGGCCAGTACAACCCGACAACGGGCGGCGACAATGGCGGTATTCGACTGAAACCAGCTGAAGCCGCTTTGGTGGCGGGCCTGTCACCAAGCCAAACGATTCCCTGTGAACCACGACATATCCAAGAATCCCTCAACTACTCGAAGAGTCTGTTCCCGGTCTCGAAAAACAGAAATCATCGGATTACGAAGTGTGAAATTCGCGCGACATCCACAAACCTTTACTCGTTCGGTGTCGCCGATGAAAATCGCTGCGGAGACAGCTTCTATCAAGGCGGCACAAGATATAGCTCTTTTGAAGATTACTTAACGCGGGCCAAAGAACAGATTCTCGTCGCCGGCTCATGCTCAAGAAGCGTCTCTCGCACAATTAGCCAAAGAAACTTCTCTGACTTCTATATTGACGGCGCGACCGATCCTGAGATTTTAAACCTCACCCGCACGTTCCCTGTTGCCCAACATAAGGCAAGCATACAACGAGCGCTCGTGAACCGAGCTATCAGTCTCTTTGGCGAAGACGGGTTCTTTATTTCGTCGATCGTTCACAAAGACAATCAGTGCCTAACAAGCCCTGCTCAATCCGTCGGACATGGCTATATCTCGCTAGGTCAAGGCACAGCCGTAGCGGACTCGATTCGATCGTATTCGATCTGTTCCGAAGTCTATAACGACGCGATGGCCGATCTCGTAAAACAGATCAGAGTCGTCGCGAACAACGAACTGATCTTACCCGTTCTGCTCGAAGGCGAACGCGTCGTCGAGGTCGTCATCATTCGTGACGGCGAGAGAATCCCGCTTTCTTCGGATGATTTCAGCCTGATCGAACAAGCTGAGGACGAACAGACGATCATTCGAATCGTCGAAGAGCGTCTCCAGCTAGGAGACTCGGTGGAAATCATCCTCCAGCGGGATTAAAGAATTCCAGAATATAAAGCGATCGTCGCAACGTGATTGACGCTGCGACGATCGCTTCGGGCGTCACGACCCAAATATCGCCTAGCCAGATCCTGTAACGACCCCCCTCTATAGACAGCCCAACGAATACCGACGCATCCAAATCTATATTTTTAACACACCTACCGTCGCCGCCTTCGGTGTAACAAATTAAGATCAACCCGTGTACACACGCGCGGGCCGATCACAGAAGTGAGGGATTTTTCTTTTGCTTCGTCGCGCGCATCACTTTCGTCGTCTTGGGTTCCGTAAACAAAACTGCTCTATGAGAAAGTCTTCAATACACCGGATTTTCACAAACGATCGTCCGCGAGAACTGTCGCTCTTTGCCAAAACCCACATGGCCTTTCAAGGCCAACTCTAGGGAAGATGCTCATGACATAGCACAAGTAGTTGATTTCTTTTAAAAAGTATCGTATATACAAATGCAATACATTGGTGTACTGTGTTACTTAGGGCTGACGTCTACTTAGGCCCTTTTGGAGCGAGGTAGTTATGACAGCCGCAAGAAAGAAAAAACCAGTACGTCCCCTTAAAGAGAGTACAGTGATGATCCGCACAGCTCCGCAGGACAAATCCCTGATTGAAAAGGCCGCCGATCAACTGGGTCTTACAATCAGTTCTTTTATGCTTCAAAACTCCATTCGCGCAGCCCGTAAAGAACTGGCCGAAGTAGAACGCACAAGCCTAACTGAGCGCGATGCTCTCTCATTTTTCAGTGCGCTCACGAATCCACCATCTCCCAATGCAGCTTTAAAGAAGGCTTTCAAAGACTACGAAAAACAGTCCAGAAAGTAACAAGCATCTGTGAGCAACTTTGATTTTCACACACTAGATAAATCCTTTGACCGTGATGATTTTGACTGTGGGTCGGAAGAACTTAATAGTTTTCTGAAAGCCAAAGCGCGACAAAATCAAAAGGCCGGATTCAACCGGACATTCGTAGCCATTAAGTCTGACGACGCCGACAAAAAAGTTCTGGGTTTTTATAGCCTTAGCATGGGTGAAATTGATCTTTCAAATTTACCTGAAACGCTTCGCAAGAAGCTTCCAAAACATCCAGTGCCAATTGCTCGCATGGGAAGACTTGCCGTCGATAAATCGACCCAAGGTCAAGGCCTAGGAAAACTCCTTTTAGTCGATGCGATGAAGCGAGTACAGGCGGCATCTCGGTCAGTTGGTGTTTACGCACTTCTTGTTGATGCTAAAGACGATCAAGCGAAGGCTTTCTATAAGAAGTATGGGTTCATCGAACTTGTCGATGAACCTATGACTTTGTTTTTACCTCTGGCGAGCTTTCCCCAGTAGCTATGTCCGTTCAGAAAAATGATCTCATTCGCCAAAAGCACGATTCGCAATTTCTAGCTTTCAATTGCCAGTTTCCGCGGTTACTTCCGGTTATCTGTGGTGTTGTTTGAAACGATCCGAACT
>JAVFAU010000162.1:0-5166 GCA_034002335.1 Bdellovibrionales bacterium
TGTGCCGCGAGCAGACCGCCAAGCAAGCGAGCGTCAATCGCGAGGCGCGCTATCGCCGTCTTAAAAACGCGGCTCCGAACTCGCTTCACGCCGCACTCGATGAATTGCGTGATCGAGCGTATGAGTTTCATGACCGCTTGATGAAGAGAAGCTATGAAGTCACATCGCGCGTGAGTGAACGAAGCGAGCTTGATCAGATACGTGCACAAATGGATTCGGAGTTTCTATCGCTGGTCGAGGCGACCTTGAATGAGCGATTGAAGAATCAAATCGAGGATGTCGTAACGGGGCGGCGTCTTTTGCTGTTGCCGCCCGACATCGAGGCCGCGACATTCACGCTGAAACGTCAACCGGCATCCCAGGCTTTTATGAAGCGCGAGCTTGCGAAATTAGAAGCACACATGAAACAGACAATGGCTTCAATCGCTTCGGCCGATCACGAGGATGTTGATCGCAAGTTTAAATCGGAATTCGCGGCGGCCCATGAAGCCTGGAAACGCTATCGCAAGAGTAACGAAGCTTTCGGCGAAAGGGTGACCTCGGCAACGGGGCGTTCTGTTGCATCCGTCAAAACAGCCGGGGATCTCTGGTTTCATATCGAAGGCATTTATTACTTCGAACAGCTTCGCGATCGTGAGATAGGTCGTCCGCAAGTTCCGGTCGAGAACGAAGCGCTCACCGAACACGTCGCTTCGCAAGAAGCTTTCGGTCCCGTGCGCGATTGAGAGCGGTCTCTTGTGCCGGCGTTACGAGTAGAGATGTTGGTTTAAAAACTTCTCGATACGCAGGTTCACGAATTCCGGGAGGTCGAGCTGAGTGCAGTGTGATCCGTAAGGAACACGCAAAAGCTCGCTTCCCCTGATTTTCTTTTGCATGGCGTACTGATGCGAAGCCGGTGTGACGCCGTCTTTGCTGCCGCTCACGATAAGAGTCGGGACTTTGATTTTTTCAAGAACGGCCGTGCCGTCGTATTCCATCATCTCTTCGAAGAGCTTCATGAACAGTTCGACATCGAGCGAAGCGACTCCTCGTGCGTAGACTTCGATGTCTTTGATGCTCGTGAGGCTTAAGTTAAAACCGCCCGCGAGTGCCGCAACCGGAATGGAAAGTGGATTCATGACAGTCGCTCGCCACAACGCTGTAAGAGGTTCGGGCGCCAGGCGATAGCCCTCTTGGAAGGCTCGAAAGACTTTTGTAATCGCATCGGGACCTAGGAGTTGTCCGAACATTCCGCGAATGGGATTGGTGGCGAAACCGTTGATGAACACGAGATTCTTAACGGTCTCGGGGTAGAGGTCGTAATAGCGAAGCAAGAGTTGCACGCCGTAACTATGCCCCCAAAACGATGCGTTCGTGAGTTCAAGATGATCAACGAGACCCTTGATGTCCTTCATGAGAGCATCGACGGAAAGTTCCGTGGGGTCAGTTGGTGTCCCGGAGTTGTGGTGTCCGCGATAGTCAAAAGCGATCACTCGGTAGTTCTGAGAGAAATAGCGAATTTGATGAGTCCAGTGGTTCATCAGGCAGGCGAGACCATAGCAGAGAATGATGGGACGGCCCGAGCCGCGATCTTCGTAGTAAATGGAAGTTCCGTCGTAACTTTGAAAAGTACCGGTGCGTTTCGGAATTTCGTTAAGAGGCATAGCGAGCGTTTCCCGGGAGACGTGTTAGTTCAATTTGCTTCAATAGCTACCAGTTTCGCGCGGACCGAGGTGTCGGGAGAGCCCACCGGTTTAGTTATCGAGAGAAACCCGAATTCGAGTTTTACCGATTTCGATTCGGTCTCCTGACTGGAGTTCAACGGGTTCGACGGAGGCGTTTGCTCCGTTCAGTTGAACACGATCCCCGGGCGCCGCGCTGAAAAGGAGTTTACCTCCGGCCGTATCGAGGAGGAAGCACGAATCGGTCGCGGCCTCATCAAACAATGGAAGATCGAATGAATTTGTACCGGCTTCACGGGGTCCGTAACCAAGATTCCAAACCGTTCCGTGCTGAACGCCGGTGATGAACTCGAGTCGCACGGTGTAGGGGAAGGGGCGAATCTCGCTATTCTTATCGCCCGGATTCGTGTTGGGGTCGTGCTTTTTGGGATCGAGATTTTTGGCGATCATCGTGGAGAGAATCTCTCTCCACGTGAGGGCCTCGACCGAAACCTCGACGGAGCCCGTAAATTCGAAGACCTCATCGGCCGATTTGGGTACTGCGTCGGGGCTTGGGCGCGGAGTCGCCCGCGGCTTTTCGAGAACTTCAAACTGTGTGGAGCCCATGACGAGTTGGAGTTCGGGGTAGAGCACCACCTCGGCATACCGTTCCCCGTCGACCTTGATTTTATTGGAGGACCCAAGGTCAACAAGCACCCATTCTGTTTCGCGCCATTCGATGCGCGCGTGCTGAATCGACATTTTGGGGTCTTTGCTGACGATCAAATCGCCCTCTTTTCGGCCAATCGTGAGGCCCTCTCGAACCGGGACGCGGGTCCCTTTGTGGGGGCCTTCCAGAATGCGCAAAAGATACTGGGGCTGTGATTCCAAAGCTGAACTCCAATGTATGCGATCTCAGTGAGCCCTCGAGAGGACTTCAATAAGAATTTTGCACATTTATCTCGTTTTAGGGGAGTCCCGTTCCGACAATCCTTGTGCCTGGGCCTTGGGCATGCTACTCCAGTTCCCTCAAGTTAAAACCCTTGCTCTTTGCCTAGTCCGGCATGGGGCTTAAACCTGCTGGATGTTGTTCCGGTGGGACAACCCGAAAGGAATGGACATGCAGCTGGAAAAGCGCCCGTACGTACGTCCTTATGAAGCCGTTATCCTCATGAACCCTGATTCAACTGAGGAAGATCAAAAGAACCTTTTCAAACGTAACAAAGCGATCATCGAAGAGCAGTTCGGTGGCGAAGTGAAGCACCTTGATACGTGGGGCCGTCGTTCGCTTGCGAACACAATCGGCAAGAACAAGAAAGCTGTGTTCTTCCACACGACGTTCACAGCGGAGCCTTCTGCGATCCTTGAGCTTGAGCGTACAATGCGCATCAACGACAACGTTCTTCGTTTCGTTCACACTGTTTTGGACGATCGTACGGACCTTTCGAAATATCTCGAAAACTTCAAAACGTCTTTGGCTGAAAGCGCAGCGCGTGAGCGCGAGCGTGAGGCGAAATTCCAAGCTCGTAAAGCAGCTGGCCGTGGCCCGCGTCGCGATGACGAGCGTGGCGGACGTCGTGATGAGTTCGGCGGTCGCGGTGACGACGACGGCGGCGACGTTGATCTTGATTCGGAAGACGAAGCTTAATCCTGTTTTTTAACGGGGTTTAAGAATACGGAGCCGAAATGACGGGAGCCGAAGTAACGGAGCAAGACAACGCGCAAAAACACGCGGGGAAGCTAAGGGAGAAGGGCGCGAGTTCGCGCGGTCTCCGGCATGCGACTCTGTGGGTTTTGGCGGCGGCCTTTAGCTGGGCAACGGTGTTGCTTGCTTCGGGACCACTCCGAGCTCTCCGCCTTGCATCTCCGTCTTGGGTTTATTGGCCGATGGCGATTCTTGTTTCGGCGGGCTTTTGGGCCGCGTCGACTTGGGTTCCTGGGCTCCAGTTAGCGGCGGTCTCGTTTCTCGCGATTGCTGTTGTGATCGGGCTGTTTACCGAAGTGGAGTCTTGGGGCGTTGGCCGTGGACATGCAGCAATCGCTTCGATTTGCGCGTTGGTTGCGGGTGTTGGAGTCGGGTTCGGTGCTTGGTGCCGCTCGATGAAGATTAGCCCGGCGACATGGCTGACGAAGTGGGTGGAACCGATGGTCGTAAAGGCCAAAGAGTTAAATCCCGCTTTGGATTTCAGCGCGGAATCGGTGGTGTCGCAGCTGCCTTCGGGCTTGGTGGTTTTGAGCCTTGTGGCTTTGGCCATCGCGATCTTGAGTGAGCGCACGTGGTTACGTGCGATCGGTTCGAGGCGCAGAAGTCCGCGCAAGTGGACGGACTTCAAGCTCTGGGATGCTTCGATCTTCGTGTTGATGGCGGTTCTCTTGGGAGCCTTCACGCAGCATGGAGTGAAAGCAGTCACCGTTGCGTCGCTTAACGCACTTAACATCATGGTCGTGCTTTATTTCTTTCAAGGCATGGCGGTTGTTTTTAAGGCGCTTGAGTTCTTCGCGGTGGGCCCGTTTTGGAGAATGTTGATCGGCTTCATCCTGACGTTCCTACTTGCGTTGGTTGTCGCAATGGTTGGAGTCGCGGATTACTGGCTCGAGTTTCGAAACCGTTTGAAACGTCAAACGGGGTCGCCGGTGACGGGTACGGACTCGAATCAGAATTAGTGGTCGTTCAATAGTTGGTTTTGATTTTTAAAATTGGTTTGAAAGAAATGGCCTGTTTGAGGGCTCAAAAAAAGGGAGCGAAAGATGAAAGTCATCTTACAAAAAGACGTTAAGAACCTCGGAAAAGTTGGCGAACTTGTTAGCGTCGCTGCAGGCTATGCACGTAATTTCCTCTTCCCACGCTTGTTAGCGGCGGAAGCGACGGAAAAGCGCATGGCGGAATTCGAACACTTGCAGCGTGGAGCGGAAGCGAAGCAGAAGAAAGCCCGTGCTGAGCGCGAAGAGTTGATCGGTAAACTCAAAGGCGTAAGCGTTGTCATCAAGGGAACTGCTGGTGAGAACGAAAAGCTTTTTGGTTCGATCACGAACAACGACATCTCGAATGAACTCGAGAAACTTGGTTTCTCGATCGATCGCCGCGATATCGTTCTTGAAGAGCCGATTCGCCTTCTTGGTAGCCACAAGGCGATCGTGAAGCTTGGCGAAGGCCTTGAGACGACTCTTTCGATCGTTGTTGAGCGCGCGTAAGAGTTTAAGCGCTATTTCACGCGTTTAAGTTTTGGACGTCCCTTTGGTGCAGGCAATCTGCATACGGAGGGTTCGGACAAAGTGGCGATACAAGGCGGGTTTTGTTCAAAGGCCCGTTTTGCATCGACCAAGACGTCTTGTAGGTATGATGCCAATAAGACGCGGAGGTCATCGAGAGTGACTTCTGAAGCCGATTTTCCGGCATTTACGACGATCTTACGAAGTTCTTCGCCGATCATATCATCCGGTAAACCAGACGCACTTGATAGCTCTTCAATGAGTGCTGTGCCTCTCACGCCACCCTCCTTGGCTGCGCGTTTCGCCCCTCTTCCGT
>JAVFAU010000163.1:0-5151 GCA_034002335.1 Bdellovibrionales bacterium
GATACGAATATGATCGAAAGAGCGACCGTGCCGTGAAGCCGGTTTCATCCAGTCGTAGAAAAGTCGAACCGGGCAAAAGTTGGATGCCAGGTATCAGACTGATGACAAGTGACACGACGGCGACGGTGCCAACCGGGTACCCGTGATAGAGCGCAATGCCTTCGATAAAAAACAAGTAGGCTCCGTAAAGCGCTACGGCCAGGAAGGGAATCGTGATCGAGAGCAGTTTTGTTCGCGATGGGGAAAGGGTCTGTGTAGGCATGGCGTTTTCTATTTAAGCGTGTGTCGGTTCGGTTTTAAGATGTGCCGTGCGTAGATGATCGACGCGCTTCATGTCGCCGACAAGCCAAACCATATCGCCTTCTTGAATTGTGAGACCCGAGTCCGGATTCAAGATACGAACGCCTTCGCGCTCAATCCCGACAACGATACCGTCGGCATCTTCACGCAACCCGCTGTCTCGCAGTGCGCGTCCGATGTAGCGGCTGCCTGGTTTGATCATCATGCACGAGAGACCGTACGAAGGATCAAGCGAATCGTCGGAGTCGACGGTCGGTGCTTCTTCGAGGACACGTCGGGCTTCGTTCAATTCTTCGTCGTTACCGATTACGAAGATGCGATCGTAGGGCATAAGCAGTTGATCGCGGGAAGGAGCGAGAATGCGTTGTGAACCGCGTTCAATTAAAGAGACCATCACGCCGAAGCGTTCTTTGATTTTGGCATCGAGGAGCGTTTTACCTACGACCTCAGAATCGGGTGAGACCACCATTTCGGCAAGAGAGGCGTCCCAAGGAGCAAGCGCCGGACGAACGGGGTTCTGTTCCTGTTCGGCGCGTTCTTTGTCCGTGAGGTTTTCGAAAAAGCGATTTTCGATTTTTTTGTAGGTTGGAGCCGCGTAACGACTCGCGAACATGATCAAAGCGACCATGGCGAGAGTTGCGGAAGCTCCGATGAACGTCGACATCGGCTCAAACAAATGAATGAGAAAGACGATGAGCGAGAAACCTAAAAGAATTCGTCCGAGCAAGATGCCTGGCCCTAGGCGATTGAGGCGTTCGGCATCTCGTTCCGAAATCGACGAGGAGTGTCCGCCGCCAAACACGACCGCCCAAATAAAAGGGGCCGCCACAATGAGGCCGATGACCGTGAAGAGGGTTGTGAACCATGCGATTTCCCCGAACTGTTGAACGAGAATCGGGCGGGCAAGGCGATCGAGGGAAAGGCCGACGGCGATCGTGAGAATCGAGTTGAACAAGATGCGCAAACCGTATGCATCCCAGATGAGGCCTGCGAATCCTGAACCTCGTCCTTCTTGATTGGCCGCGGCTTCATAGCGCTCGAGCAAAGAGAGAAGCGGAGCCGGCATGTGGCGACTGATCCAGTGATAGGTCGGTTCCGAAAACTTGATCATGTAAGGGGTCGTGAATGTCGTAACGGCCGATACGGCGACGACGATGGGGTAAAGAAAGTCGCTTGTCACTTTCAGCGAGACGCCGAGTGTAGCGATGATGAATGAGAACTCACCGATTTGCGCAAGGCTTAGACCCGCCTGAACGGAGTCCTTAAGGCTTCGACCCGAAACAAGGGCTCCGAGGCCGGAGCCAAAGAGTTTGCCGACGATCGTGATGACAGTGAGAAGTGTGATTTGCGGCCAGTACTTCACCAAGACGGCCGGGTCGATCATCATGCCGACGGAAACAAAGAAGACCGCGGCGAAGAGATCACGCACAGGGTTGATTAAATGCTCCACGCGTTTTGCGTCGCGAGTTTCCGCGATGAGCGAGCCCATGACGAAGGCGCCGAGAGCGGGCGAGAAGCCGAGGTTGGTTCCGATCATAACCATCAAAAGACAGAGGCCGATGGAGACGACAAGAGTGGTTTCGTCCGTCATGTATTTACGGACGCGGGCGAGGAAGATGGGAAGGACGTAAATGCCGACGAGGAACCAGAGAAGAAGAAAGAAACCGAGTCGAACAGTGGAGCCGATGAGTTCTGTGCCGGAGAGAGTTTGTGTCACGGCGATCGTGGAGAGAAGGACGAGCAGGAGGATGGCCACGAGGTCCTCGACAATGAGGACGCCAAAGACCAGTGAGACGAATCGCCGTCCTTTCATGCCGAGTTCGTCGAAGGCGCGCACGATGATCGTGGTCGACGACACGGCAAGAACGCCGCCTAAAAAGATGCTGTCCATCTTTGACCAGCCGAGAGCCATGCCGGTCACAAAGCCGATACCGATCATGGTGACGATTTCAAACAGCGCCGAAATCGTGGCGGATTTGCCGACGCGCGCGAGCTTTTTGAAGCTGAACTCCAGCCCGAGTCCGAAGAGTAGAAAGATGACGCCGATTTCCGCCCATACTTTGACGCTTTCGGAGTCATGGACCGTGGGTATAAAAGGGACGTGAGGTCCGACCAGGACGCCGGCTATAAGGTAGCCGAGTACGACTGGTTGCTTCATGCGTCGGAACAAAAGAGTTACGACGGCAGCGGTGACAAGGATAAAGCCTAGATCTGATATAAGTTCTGGTAAATGAATCACGACAAACTGTAGCTTGTCAGAGCCCGACGATTCAAGAAACTCAGAAAGAAAAATGATGGAGACGACGGGAGTTCAATAAGTTTTCTTTGTGTCAAATCGTCTGATGCTATGCGCATAGTGCTCAAGCACAAGTCAGAATGCGTGTTCTGGCGCTGACCGCCACGCGAAGTTATTTGACAACACGACCAGCGCATCACAGCCTAGTGAGCACTGTGATCTCTATACTTATAGTTGTCTTCTGTTTGATCTTGAATGCGCTTCTCTCGGCATTCGAGATGGCTTTTGTAACGGTCTCTAAACCGGAACTTCGAAAACTCACCCGATCAGGTAAAAATGCCGGCGCTGAGCGACTTCTGAAGCAAAGGGAAAACCCGGAGCGAGTGCTTTCCGTTCTTCAGATCGGAATCACACTCGTCGGTGCGATTTCGGCCGCGGTCGGAGGGGCGGGGGCTGAAGAGAGCCTTGCTCCTCGCATCGAAGAATGGCTCGGGGTCTCGGAGCGCATGAGTGAGGCGATGGCGATCATTGCGATCGTGATCCCGCTTACTTACATCAGCGTCGTGTTCGGAGAGTTGATTCCCAAGACGATCGCACTTCGTCATGCCGTGAAGATCGCGATCACGGGAAGCCCGTGGCTTTCCATTGCAGATCGTGTTTTGAATCCGGTGGTGGCTCTTTTAGAGAGTTCGACAAAACTCGTGACGCGCTTTTTTCCAAGCAATGTCGCCGTTGAGGCTTCAGGGGATGTCGGTGCGGAGGTCGCGGACCTTTCGGAGCCGCATCGACAATATGTTTTCAATCTCGTGAATATCGAGAAAAAGCGTATTCGCGATATCATGGTGCCGTGGGCGCAAGCCGATTTCATTTCAAATCAAGCGACGATCAACGAGGTGCTTGAGAAAATCGTGTCGTGCGGTCACACGCGCTTGCCGATTTTCAATGGGCAAGACGTCATTGGTTTCCTGCACTCAAAAGAGTTCCTCGTTTTCGTTTCCAGCGGAGACCCGATCTGGCAGGCTTTGATTCGCACAGCGGTCAATGTTCAGTTGGGCGATGGTTTGCTCGCGACTTTGCGCATTCTCCAAGATCAAAAAAAGCACATGGCGATTGTTCGCGCGGCCGGTCGTATCGAGGGAATCGTGACGATCGAAGATATCATCGAAGAGGTCGTTGGCGAGATCTTCGACGAAGACGATGATCTTTACACAAAACGTCTTTTAGCCCTGCGGCTTACAAGGAAGACCCCCGCGACATGAGGCGAGGGGTCTCGCTGGCGTGTGCATTTTGGTTTGTGACGTTGAGCTCGCCTTGGGCTCAAGCGTTTGAGCTTGATCCCGAGTATCGGAGTTTGCCTTCACAAAGTGGCATGGAGCTAATGAGCCCTGCCATTGTCGACAGCGAGTATCAATCGGATCTTTTGACGTATGCTCTTTCCCCTCTCGATCATTGGCGCTTGCGATATGCAACGGCGAAACTCGAACGTTCGGGATCGTTCTTTTTGTCCGCTGGCAGCCTTTCGGCCACGCAGTTCGACTTTAAGCTGCGAGCCGAACTGATTGCGCCTCTCGGGCAGGGGCCGCTGTCTGACGATATCGTATTCCGTTTTCTCAGAACCGAGGATCAAAACTACGAAGAGAATTCGAACCATTCCATTTTCGAACTGCATGCGCGTCTGGCGAAGAGCGATTTCTGGGTTTCCGCGTTTGGCGAGCTCACGCGCGCAAAAAAAGAAGACGACGTCGGGTTCACGCTGGCGCATCGAAGCGAGCAAGGCGAAGGACTTCGGGTTCTTCGAGTGGGCGTCACCACCGCCGATTTTACGCGGACGGAACGAAACGATGCGGGTGATAAGTTTGCCGATGGCACCGATCCGGTTGTGTGGACGTTTGGCTATGAGTCGTTTGCGGCGGATCTCTATCGAGAACTCTATGTTCGTTACGAACAGCCGGTGCATTGGCAGGATCGAACGGCTTCGCAGACCTATGTTTATTCGCATGCTGTAATTGGGGGCTCATGGATTTGGCGTGAGCACGAGTCGTCGGTACGATTTCGCTCTTTGCGCTGGCAATGGGATTCAAAAGAGACATCGCTTCTCACGCATGCGACGGATTCCTACGCGTCACGCTTTCGCGAGCGTCACGAAGTGGAGTGGCGCGCGGGGCATCCTCTCTCGCTATGGGGAGGGCGTTTCTCATGGGAGTGGGGGCTTTCTTGGGTGGCTCGCCATTGGAGAGATGAAGCGGCCCAGAGGCTAACGCATCAAAACCTGTTACCGTTTTTGTGGTTCAAGCACGCAAGTGGCGCGGAAATTGGTTGGGAGACGACTTTCTTTCGCGCATACGGCTTTATGGGGCTGGCTTCGCCGAGTTTGAGGCAGGTCGCCGAGGAAAGTCGATTGAACGCGCGTTACCGTTATCGATTCTCAGAACGAGGTGAGGTATCGCTCGCCCTCACGCTCGATGTCGATCGTGCGGAAGGCGGAGCGTTCGAAGGCGGACACGGGCAATTT
Source organism: Bdellovibrionales bacterium (assembly GCA_034002335.1). GTDB lineage: Bacteria > Bdellovibrionota > Bdellovibrionia > Bdellovibrionales > JAMPXM01. The sequence continues at coordinate 5,049 of JAVFAU010000163.1, forward strand.
ACTCTTGTGTTTTAGCCCAACGTTCTTCGGCGCGATCGATCAAAATCTGCTCAGAAGCCACGTAGTTCCACTTCATCAGGCGTGGACCGTCGAGTTTATCGCC
>JAVFAU010000164.1:0-5150 GCA_034002335.1 Bdellovibrionales bacterium
GTGCCCTCTGTTTTCTTCTCGTCCTTGCCGCTATCCTTGCCTTTGCCCTCACCGGAATTGGTGCGCGCATCGCTGCGTGAGTCGCCACTGTCACCGGCGGCTTGACCTTGCTCCTTCGTAGCCTGCACTACGACGGCTTTTTCGAGGCGGGTTTGCACTTTCTCCGTGTCGTAGACGATGGCTGTTATATCGCTTTGCGCTTGGCCTGACTTGCCTGTCGATTGAATGCGGAAGTTTACTTCTGGCTCAAAGACCAGCGGGACCTTCGTCGCGTCGCCAGAGGCAGATGCGTTTTCAAACGGGTTTCCGGAAATGCCAATTGAGTTGAGGTATTGCACGAAATCATCTTCGTCTTTAAATGGACCGCGTTTTGGATCGGACCTGTCGGTGATGATCTGATCGACGCGTTCTGGTGTGAAGCTCGGGCCAAAAGCGAGAAAGACTTCTTTCTTCGCTTGATTCACGTTGATACCTTTTGAGCCGTACAACGTCACGGCGGGTGCGAGAACGTCGTATAGCTCGTCGGTCATGCCCGCGACAAGATGCAGTTCCTGCAGTGTTCGAAACGGCTGGTTGGGCGGCAGAAAGTTCGAGCCGGGCTGTTCGGTATAAAGCTGGCGCTCGTCGCCTCCGTTTCGGCTCTCGCTATCGGAGTCGATCCAGTCGGCGATGTTATTGATGAGTTCTTGAAAGTTATCGCCACGATGGCGTTTGGCGAACTCTTCGTCGTTTTCGACCTTTTGATTGAAGACCTGAAGAATCTGATTGTAGGCGGCTTCTGCCATGACTTTCGAAGGAGAACCTAAATCGTTGAGATCGATTTTAGCTCCTTCCGCCTCGATGGTCGCGAAGTAACTGACTTTAATCGCCGTGAGGTCGCTGGCTTTCACGGCCTTGTTGATTTCGTCTTTACTGACGGTGCTGAGATCGGCGGGAATGGGCGGTGGCCATAAAAAAGGTTGGCGCCAAATTTCATCGAGAATGCTCGGATCCGGAAGCTTGGATGCGCCCATCGAAAGCGCTTGCCGGTACATATGAATGCGCAAAAGACTGAGTTCGACTCCCGCACGCGCGCCCCAATAGGCCCGCACCTGATTGACCGATTGAGAAGAGACGACGTATTCGACACTGGTTTCGTACATGATCTCGGTCGCGATCACCATCAAGAGCGTCGTTGTAAAAAGAGCCATCATCATGGCGGCTCCTCGTTGTCGAGAAGGGCGCCATGGTTGCCCGGAACGTCGCGGAGAAGAAGATGCGTCGATCGTCTTCATTGCTGCCCCTCTCTATCTGACGCGGGACTTTCGGAGCCAGGTTGTGAAGCGGCTGGGCTGCCACCGTTTTTCTCTTTGTCGGATTCGTCGGGATTATTTGAGTTTCTCACGGGGGCAAGCCACACGAGACTGCGAAGCTTCGATTCGGGATTGTCTTTATCTTGAACGCTGAGAGTGACTTCGACGGCGTCGGGAAAGCGGCCCTTCGTATTCGATGTCGAGCCCTGACCGGCGGAATCCCAGGTGTCGAGGAAATCCGTCATACCGACGCCGATGTAGCGAAGCTTAAAGCTTTGGACGCCGTGGACGAGTGCGACCGCTGTCGCGTCGTCGCTGTCGGGTGGCTCAAGAGGGAACTCATCCGAGAACTCGATGGTTTCCATTCGCATGAGGCAGTTTGAAGACGTTTTTTTTCTTCCTGAATTCTTCGAGCAAGTTCGTAAAAAATAAGAGACACGCGCCTGATCGCTTTCTCGGGCGTCTTGATATCTGCGCACGTGGTTTCTCACGGTGAATGTCATAGCATCGCTGCCGCCGTTAAAGCCGGTCAGCTGCACAGGGGTTGGAATCGGAGTCGCGTTTGCAAGAACGTCTACTTTTGCAAATAGAGGCGGTGGTGTTGAAAGTGGCGGCGCTCCAGAGGTTTCGCTGGCTCCGGCGGGAGGAGTTGTTCCGCCGGGTTGAGTGGGCTGTGGTGCCGCGGCCGCAGCGGCTTTCTTTTTTCGTTCGCTCAAGATGCGATTGTAGCCGGAGATGATGTAGTCGCGATGGTGAAACGCGGAACTGACGTCGCTTGAGATGAGTCTCATGGCATCGCGAATGAGAGATTCTTCTGAGACTTGCAATTGGATTTTTCTACGATTTTGAAGACCAGACTGAATCGACTGCGCGACGAGAACGCTGAGGCCGGCCAATATTAAAAGCGCAACCATGATCTCGATGAGAGTGAAACCGCGTTCGTGTTTCATTGGCCTCCGCCCGGGCTACCTGTGGCACCAGTATCGAGGCCGGCCGGTAGGCCGCCAATCGACATGGGTTTCGAGTAGTCGACGAAATAAGTCGAAATAGATTGAGCCATTTCTTTCGCTTTGGCTCGAGGGCTTTTGTAATAAACCGTAACGGTGACTTCTTTGACCGAGGAGCTTACGTATTCGGTGACCGTGCGTGCGATCAACGCCATCATTTCGCCTTGTTCGGGAGCGGTCGTACTTTGACTTGAGCCAGAGGCGCCGGCGATGAGGCCTGTCATGTCGGGGATTTCAAATTCTTTCGATCGAAGTTCCCAGCGGTAGTGTTTGAGATCGTCGCCCTCGAATTCGCCAGCGTCTTCTTCTGGGATCTCAGCTAGCGGTCGTCCTCGGTACTGAAGATCGGTTTCGGTCATCTTGCGTTCAAGTAGCGAGGCCATGTTGGTGTTCATGCGCGCTTTCTCGATACGCATGAAGTTGCTGCTCCAAGAACTGCCGATCACGATGAGTCCGCCGGTCATAATCATGACGGCCACAAGGGTTTCCATAAGGGTGAAGCCGCGGTTGTTCATTGGCTTTTCAGTTCCTTCAGGGTGGTTTGGCGCGACAGGATTTCGGCCACTCCCGTGAGTGGGTGAATGGCAATCGTCCAGTGATGCGTGTTGCCGTCTCCGATTTTTATGAGGGCTTCTTCCGAAAGGCCTTGTGGGAAAAAGTGAATATAGGCGATGCCGGACGTAAACTCTTTGGAGCGACCCGCGATTTCAACGCCCTCAAACTTCAGGCCTGTCGTGAGTTTGACATCGCCCGGTTTTTTTTCTTTCTCAAACTTAGCACGGCCTCGGATGGCGTCCTCGCGCTGGATCTCGGTGAGTTTTGCGAGTTCTTCTTCTTGTGTTTCACTCAGTTGCAAGACGTGGCCCGACGCGCTTTCGACCCAGTAGCGATGGCCACCTTTATCGTCCATGGCAATGGCGAGACGATATGTGGAGTTGCGAAGACGAGCGTAGGTTCGAAGTTCTTTAGCTTGAATGGCGAGCTGGCGAATTTGGCCGCGGCGGTTTTCGCTCGGGTTGAAGAGCCGGGTGCCGCCGATGGCGAGAACCCCGCCCATAATCAGCAAGACAACCATGATCTCGATAAGAGTGAAGCCGCGACTGTTTCTCACGGCTTTCATAGTAGCATGCTCAGGAGATCTGGCTAGTTGGAATCTGTGCTAAGAAGATCCTTAGCTGTTCCTGTGCCGCCTTCTTTGCGATCTGAACCAAGTGATTTCAAAACGAATGATGAACCGTCTGAATCGTAGATCAGGCTGCGGCCCCAAGCGTCTTTTGGAACTTGTTTGAAGTATGGGTTTGGTCCCCAGTTCGTACAAACGTCGGCGCCTGGTTCAGTTACGAGAGCTTGCAGGCCTTGATCGGTTGTTGGAAAGCTGCCGCAGTCTGCATTGTAAAGCTCAAGCTGTTTTTCAACTTCTTTGAACAACATGCGAGTTGTGCGCACGTTTGCGTTTCCGAATGTATTGAAAACAGTTTGACCAACGACCGCCGCGACGCCGGCAACGAGGATCAACACGACCATGATTTCGATTAGCGTAAGGCCGCGCTCAGATCGGATTGTCGTGAGAGGTGAAGAGACGCGAGCTTTTAAGCAAGTTTCCAAAAGGGTTTTCAGATACGTTTTCGACGGAGGGAAGCGCATGGTTTGATCCTATCTCTAGCAACGTGCTGCTTGATAAAAGTGGTTCGTCTTACGGCCTACGAGCTTACCTCAAGAAGGATCTTTTCTATAATAGCTGACCGCTCGCGTCAGTTGGCCGCCAACCGCGGAAGGTTACCCGCCAACCGCAGAAGACATTTGAAAGATTGGAACCATGATCGAGAAGACGACGCCGCCGACGAGAACGCCCATGACGACAATAAGAAGTGGGCCAAGAGCGGCCGTGAGGCCTTCGATCTCCGTGTTGACTTGAAAATCAAAACTATCGCTGACCTGTGTGAGCATCGATTCGAGTTCGCCTGTTTTCTCGCCAATGTTGATCATGTGAATGACGATCGGAAAAAACTGACCTGATCTTTTTAATGGCGCGGCAATCGATTCACCCTCTCGGATATTGTTGCGAGCTTCGTCGATGGCTTCAGCCAAAACGGAGTTTCCAACAACGTTTCGCACGATATCCATGGCTTGAAGCATGGCGACGCCGCCGGCAAGAAGTGTCGAGAGTGTGCGAGTGAAGCGTGAAACGGCAATCATGCGGGCGAGCCGGCCAAGCAGCGGGGTTTTAAGTACGATTTGATCCCAACGACGCGAGCCGGTGGGTGAAGACTTCCAGCTTCGAAAAATAGCACTGATGAAAAAAGTCGCGATGAGGGCAATGGCCCAGTATTCGACAAAAAAACCGCTGATGCCGATCACGATCTCCGTGTACCAAGGGAGCTCCATCTCGGCACTTTCGAAGACGACCTGCATTTTAGGAACGACGAAAATGAAGATCACCGAGAGCATTCCGACAAGGAAGACCGTCATGATGATCGGGTAGAGGATGGCCGATCGAACTTTGGCTTGAAGGGCGTTTTGCGCTTCCGTGAACTCCGCAAGTCGCATCAGAATCGCTTCGAGCGTGCCGGTCGCTTCGCCGGCTTCACACATGGTGACGTAAATATGCGAAAAAATATTCGGATATTTGCCCATGGCTTTATGAAGGGTCGAACCCTCGTTGACCTGGTTTTTGATATCCGAGATCGCGTCTTTTAAAATAGGCTGCTCGGTCTGATCCGCGACCGCGATCAAGCTGTCCACGAGCGGGATGCCGGCGCGTAGCAAGGTCGCAAGCTGCCGCGTGAAGTTTGCAAGATCTTGAATCGAGACCTTGCCGCCTTTCGCTTTTGCGCCTTTCGACTTTGCTTGG
>JAVFAU010000165.1:0-5123 GCA_034002335.1 Bdellovibrionales bacterium
GCCGTTCCCGCACGGCGGGCCTGACTCTCACGATACTGACGAACCTTCTGCAAGAGGATATCGCGCGGAAGCGGCTTTTCACCTTCGTCATGAACGACCGAACCGTTCATGTTCACCGTCGGCCCCTCTTCGACATGCGCCAACGAACCATGCGGAGCGTGAACTCCGTAGTTCATGCCCTGTGGCTGAATCGGCTGCGCGTACTCAGAACCGTATTCAGCATGAGCCGGCGCCGCCGGTTGAGCGACAGGCGGTTGCGGAGAAGATGCGTAAGCTCCCGGTTGCGGCATCGCCCAGTGAGGCGGCGGCTGCGGAGCCGCTACCGGCGATTGCTGCGGCTGCGGCTGTTGAGCCGTCATCATCTGATGCGACGGGTACTGTGGCGCCATGTGCTGAGGAGCTGGCGATGTTGGCGGCGCGACAGGAGCCGCACTTGGCGCTGTCATGGGCTGGCCCATCGAAGGCATCATCGCTTGCGATCCCGCAAGCGATTGCGCCATCGAGCTCACCTGTTGAGATGCGCGCACCTGATGCTGAAGCGCCTGCATTTGAGCCAAGTGTTCGTTTGCGTGCATGACAGCCGGATCAAGACCGAAACCAGTCGCGATGACCGTGATTTGAATTTCATCGCCCAGCGATTCGTCGATCACAGCGCCGAAAATCACCTCGGCCGATTCGTGCGCGGCCTCTGTGATAAGTGTCGTCGCTTCGTTCACTTCGTTCATCAACAAGTCCGCGCCCGTGATGTTCACCACGATGCCAGTCGCTCCGTCGATTGAGATATTCTCAAGAAGTGGCGAGCTGATAGCCGCCGTCGCAGCTTCAACCGCGCGATTTTCACCACTTGCGCGCCCCGTACCCATGATCGCCATACCTTTTGACGCCATGACCGTACGAATATCCGCGAAGTCGAGGTTGATGTAACCGCGAACGTTGATCAGATCCGAAATCCCTTTTACCGCGTGAAGAAGAACTTCGTCCGCGCGTTTGAAGCTATCGACAAGCGTCGTGCGGTCGTTTGAAACCGACAAAAGCTTTTGGTTCGGGATCACGATCAACGTATCGACGTTCTCGCGAAGCTCCGCGATTCCGCCGTCGGCGTTTCGCATGCGCTTCTTGCCTTCGAACAAGAACGGACGAGTGACAACACCGATTGTGAGAGCACCCAGCTCACGCGCGATTTTCGCGACAATCGGAGCCGCGCCCGTTCCCGTTCCACCGCCCATTCCGGCCGTGACGAAAACCATGTCCGCGCCTTCGAGAGCTTCAACGATATCGTTGTAGCTCTCGATCGCTGAACGCTTGCCGATCTCCGGATTCGCGCCCGCGCCAAGGCCTTTTGTTAGTTCGCTTCCAAGATTGATTTTCTTTGGAGCCTTGTGAGCCGCGAGCACCTGTCGGTCCGTGTTGGACACGATGAACTCAACGCCCTGAAGGCCTCCGTCAATCATCGTCGTGATTGCGTTGCAACCGCCTCCGCCAACACCTACAACCTTGATGTTCGCGCCGATATTAATGTTTTCCTCAAGTTCGAACATAGACCCCTCCGTGGCTTACAGCGCACCGCTAAAAAAATCTTTCACCTTACGAGCGACGTTTTCAAGCGTCTCTCCAACTCCAGTGAGATCTCCCTCGCGGCCCGCCTGAGCAAGACGTTGCTTTTCTTGTGATGATAAATTCTCAATCCCGTATATCAAAAGACCGACTGTCGTGGAGCACTCTGGGCTTTTCACGACATCCGTCAAACCACCAATGCGTTCGGGAACTCCGCGACGCACCGGAACCTCGCAAATGAACTCGCCCATCTCGCCCAAGCCCTCAAGCTGACTTGCACCGCCGGTCAAGACAATGCCCGAACCGATTTGGTTCGCGAGCCCTGAACGACGAATCTCTTGCCAGATAAGCAGAATCGTTTCTTCCGCGCGTGGTTCAATGACTTCACACAAATCGCGGCGCAAGAGCGCGCGCGGCTTACGACCGCCAACGCCCTCGACTTCGATCGTCTCGTTTTCATCAACGAGATCCGCAATCGCGCAGCCGTACTTCTTCTTCACGGCTTCGGCCGCTGTTTGCGGCGTGCGAAGCCCCATGGCGACGTCTTGGGTAAAGTGCGCTCCACCCACCGGCACCGTCGCCGTGTGCGCGACCGCTCCCGCGACGTATGTGATAATGTCGCTTGTTCCACCGCCGATATCGACGACCGACACGCCGAGCTTACGCTCGTCTTCTGAAAGTACCGCAAGAGCCGATGCCAACTGTTGCAAAACAAGACCACGCACATGCAAGCCCGCTTTTTCCGCGCACTTGATCATGTTCTGAAGCGCCGTCTGTCCCGCCGTGATGATGTGAACGTTCGCCTCGAGGCGAACACCCGACATTCCCACGGGATCAGAGATTCCAGCTTGTTCGTCGATTTTGAATTCACGCGGAAGCACATGCAGAACTTGGCGATCCGAAGGAACCGCGACAGCCTTCGCCGCTTCGATGACGCGCGAAATGTCTTCTTGCTTCACTTCGCGATTGCGAATCGCGATCATGCCGCGTGAGTCGAACGACTTCACGTGGTTGCCGCCGACCGCGATATAGACATCGTGGATGCGATATCCCGCCATCAGCTCCGCTTCTTCACGCGCTTTCGCGATGGCCTCAATCGTCGCTTCAACGTTGACCACAACACCTTGTCGAATGCCATTCGACGGCGCTGTTCCGAGTCCAATCACCTGAAGTTTAAAATCATCTTGAGGATCACCGGCTGCAACCGGCCCTTCCCCTAAAGAGTGAGCAGCCGCACGAACAATTCCGATTACGACCGAGACTTTGGTCGAGCCGATATCGAGTCCGGCGAGTATGACTTCACTCGCTTTCGGTTTATCACGCAGAGTGTCGCGCACCATTGCGGCCGCCCCACCTGCCGAACGATCAGACGTTCGGTCGTATGTCATCCTTAACCCCCAGTCCAAACAGTCCTTGCTTACGCGTCGCTTGGGAACCGGTATAAAAAGCCAGAATCTTTCTGGCCTCGCCTTAAGGCTACGGACGGTGCTGCGCCCTGACAACAACTTTCTTGACCGAAGTCGAATCTATCACCGGGGCACGTTTCCCCTGACTCGACAGATAATTCAAAACTTGGGCGACCCGCCGGAGCTTAATATCGATATCAGAGTTCCCCAAACGGATCTCCGTTCGAGGCGAAAGGAGCATCAAAGAAAACCCGGCCGTACCGCCGCCCGATCCGACGTCGACCCAACTGATCTCCGCCAAATTCGATCGCGCGAGAATTCCGTCGTGAGGCAACGCACGAATCAACTCAACCGCGCGCGCGCGAAGTCCCGTGTCGTTCACAAACCCTTCGCCGCGAAGAAACGGAACATCCGGCACTGTTTGCGATTTCCACTCCGGCATCAGCTCACCCGCTTGCGAAATCGGAATCAACATTCCCGCGACGGCTCTTTCTCGCTGAACCGTGCGACCACGACGCTTACCATGCTGAATCTTCACATCGTATGTTTCCATGCGATTCGAAACGATCACAGCCAGAGGTTTTTTCGGGAGAATCGAAACAACAAGACGGTCTGGAAACACTCGTTGAATGTGCGCTTCCGTGATCCACGGCAAATCCCGAATCGACTTTCTTAGAGCATCTAAATCGATTTCCCAAGGTCGCTTGCCCATGACATTGCCAAAACGCACGCCGATGCTCGCCTCGATTTCGCGCGCGATCTCGACTTCCATGCGATTGCCATCAAGCCTCTCGCGCCACTCAAGCGGAATCGCTTGAACCGCAAAAACACGCGACTCTTGAAGCGCCCAAAAAATACCGCCCGCAAGTACCAATGACATAAGCGAGCCAAGGGCGATCGGTGCGTAGCGGGCAAACCGCCGTCTTGCCGAAGAAGGCTCTGCTACCGGGTTCTGAGATAAAGATTCGTGCTGTGGTTCCAAAGTTCCTTCATTAAAACCCGCCTCCATCGCGCGAGACAAGGCCAGAAGGCCGTACCGGCATCGCGCAGCGATACGAACCGGTGACCTACCTGGTCCAGCCCATCAAAATGACTTCGGTTTTAAGAGCGACGCCGAATTGCTTGAGAACCGTATCTTGAACATGAGCAATGACGGCTCGAATATCCCGAGCGGAGGCGCCGCCCTGATTGACGATGAAGTTTGCGTGCTTTGTTGAAACAGCCGCCCCACCGATCGCGAATCCTTTTAGCCCGGCCGCTTCTATAAGGCGCCCCGACTTGTCACCCGGAGGATTGACGAAAACTGAACCGCAAGAGGGCATGTCGAGCGGCTGTTTGGTCAACCTTGTCCGATTGGCATTTTTCACGCGCTCAAGAATGTCTGGTTTAACTTCAAGCGGCCATGAAAGCCATACCTTCGCAATCAACCCAGGCTTCCAACCCTCGCAGTGCCGGTAACTCCATGCGAGTTCTTCACGTGTGAACGATAGCTTTTCAATCAACGGCTGCTTCTGCTCTGATTTTTGCTCCGACCAGCGCCACACTTCAACACGGTCCGTGATTTCGACGAATTCACGCGGTTCAAAAGCTTCGCCGACGCCCGCGTTCATAACAACGCCGCCACCGATGTCACCGGGCAAACCCGCAAGAAACAGCGCGGGCTCAAGGCGGTTCTTTAAAAAAGTTTTTAGCAGTTCCGATTTCGGCGTTCCTGCGAGAGCTTCCATCTCGAGGCGATTATTCACCTCAGATACTTTCATCCCACTGAACTTGCGAAGGCAAAGCACCAAACCGCGAATGCCTTCGTCGGCGATAAGGACATTGGTTCCACCGCCAAGAATCGTTATGGGCAGATTCTGCTGAACCGCGTACCTAAGCACTTGTTCAAGTTCCGCCTCCGTCGTCGGTTCCGCATAAAACTCCGCAGGTCCACCGACCTGCCAAGACGTGAACGGAGCAAGCGAAACATTCTCACGAATCATCTGGCTTTCCCCGATGCCGCCGTCCGCCCCAACTCCTCAAGAACCTCACCCGCAAGCTTCCAAATATCACCCGCTCCCAAGGTAAAGAGCGCCGAGTTCGGATCTTTTCTCAACTCCGTCGCCAAAGTCGCAGCGGTCGATCCCAAGACAGGCGTGAGCCCCGATTTCGATTCAATTCGCG
>JAVFAU010000166.1:0-5120 GCA_034002335.1 Bdellovibrionales bacterium
TTATCGCTCATCTTATCGCTCATCTTACCGCTCATTCTCTTTCGACCCTTATCGGTCCGCTACAAAACCCTGTTAGAAAGCCCGCATCTTTTTAAGGAACTCTTGGCTCGCCTTATTAAGACGAGACGATTCCTCGGAAAGAAGCCCTGCTGCTCGTTCAATCTCTTCAGCTCCACGACCCGACTGCTCGGCGACAGCCGAGACCTGCACGATATTCTGAGTTACGTCAGATGTACCGCGTGCCGCCTGGCTCGAACTGCGAGAAATCTCTGCCGTCGCGGCATTTTGCTCTTCGACCGCTCCCGCAACCGAAAGCGAAATTTCATTTAGTTTATTAATGACCTTCGTAATGTCTTCGATCGCTCGAACCGCATTCGAAGTCTCCTTCTGCACCGAGGTGATCTGTAAGTTGATCTCCTCCGTCGCCTTTCCGGTCTGGCGCGCAAGCTCTTTGACTTCGTTGGCAACGACCGCGAACCCTTTGCCGTGTTCACCGGCGCGAGCGGCCTCGATCGTCGCATTCAATGCGAGTAGGTTCGTTTGCTGGGCGATCGATGCGATCACCTTTACGACCTGTCCGATTTCATCACTCGACTTCGCGAGTTGAGCGATTATCAGGTTCGTCGCATTCGCGTCTTGGGCGGCCTTTTGAGCGATGCTCGCCGACTCTTGAACGCGAGAGGAGATCTCCTGAACGCTTTTACTCATTTCTTCCGCCGCGGCCGCAACCGATTGAACGTTGCGCGTGGCCTCTTGTGCCACTGCCGAAACCGATTGCGACTGTTTCGTCGTCTGTTCGGCACCGCCGGCGAGCGCCTGGCTGTTCGCCTGAAGCTCGTTTGATGAACTCGTCACGCTCTGAACGACCGCTCCGATATCACGTTCGAAATCGTCGGCCATCTTTACACGATCCGTGACAATGCTCCACGTCACCATCGCACCGACGTATTCACCCTGTTCGTCGAACACGGGGCTCGCCAGAAGATCAAGTGTCTCCGGACCAACACGAATCTTCGCACGATGCGGCAAGTTTCGCACATCGCTCAAAAGCTTTCGTTGATGGGCTGGGTCTTTATGAAAGACGTCGATTTTTTCACCCACAAGACGTTCCACCGGCATCGGAAGAAGATTCTCGATGGTTTTCAAAGTTTTCTTCGTCATTTGATTCATGTATGTGATCGTGAAATCACGATCCGACATCATGACGTTAATCGGCAGCCCCTCCATCATCGAGCGGAGTACGGCCAAGTCGAATCCGATACTTTCCGTGGCGATTGCGTTAATTCGTCGATCTACGAAATTCTTAGCTGTTGCCCGTTCCATCGTGTTCACTCCAACCAGACATCGACTTCGCGATGGTCTTCTTTAAGGTTAAAAATCTTACGTGGGTACAGAACCGGATTCTCTTGTAACTCCTTTTGGATATCATCGATCGGGATACTCTCTTCTCTAATCTTCCTTACGACGTCCGCTGGGATAAGATCTATCAACCAACGGGCGCTCTGCGCCGGCAAAGCAACACGAACTGTTTCATCACCATTCTTCATGACACGAACATGAAGGTTTCCCGCTTCACCGTTTTCTTTAACTTTTTCCGAGACGAACAGACTTCGAAACCACGTATATGGATAACCAGCCATCACGCTTATCCTTTCTTTTCACCTACGTTCAGTTCTCGAGAAATATCATGGACATCAATTACGCTTAAAACCGCACTCTCTGTTTTGTATACGCCGCTCATGAACCGACGAACGGAATGCGGCACCACATCAGGTGTCATCTCGAAGTCCGACTCATCGACTTCGATCACATCGCCAATTCGGTCGACCAAAAGCGACATCAACTCTCCGTTCACACGACAAACAACGGCCATCTCTTGCTCGTCATCGGCGTCGCTTTCAACCAAAGGTGCCGGATGCCCGTAGGCCTGCACGCCGAAAAGCTCTCTCAAGCCTATGGCTGTTGAAATCTGTCCGCGAAGGTTGATCAGACCCTTTACGTAACCGGGAGCCAAAGCGACCTGCGTAACAGGCAGATATTTTGTGATCTCCTGCACCTGCATGACGTCGATCCCATACATGCGGTCCTCAAGGTAGAAAGTCGCAAACTGTCTTGTTCCGTTCTTAGTCATTTCCATTACGCAACCCTCTCACCCGACGCACCGACAACTTCATCTATGGTTTTAGAGAGTTCATCTGGCTTAACTTTTTCAAGGTAGACGTCGAACCCGGCTTCCTGGCCAATCTCGACATGTTTACGATCAATCTGCGTCGTCAAAGCGACCAAAGGAATTTCGCTCCAACGGCTATCCTGACGAAGGTGTTTGGCGAGCTCGAAGCCATCCATGCGAGGCATCTCGATATCCGAAAGAACGACGTCGAATCCGCCTGCGCCCTTCTTCTCCAAAATCTCGACGGCTTCACGGCCATCTCGCGCAACCGTCACGACGTGACCCGCATCCGTTAAAATAGTCCCGACGTGCTTGCGGAAAAACGGACTGTCGTCGGCGTATAGAATGCGAACCCCTGCATTCGGTCCCTTCTTCCGCGTGGCCGAAAGACTCTTGGGAGCGATGTGAACGGGATCGACAACGACAATGACTTCGTTATCCATCGCAAGGTTGCCCATGATACCGGTTTGATCAATCAACCCGCTGTCCATCGGCACCGTCGTTTGCAGAACGTCGAGAATCTCGTTCACTTCGATGCCGTACGAAGCATCGCCTCTTTGAGTCACGATGACCGACAAGACATCCTCTGCGCGCTTCACGCTGGACCCTTTCGCCATATCCTCGCTCAAACCGAAAAACTGATTCAACGAGATGATCGGCAAAATCGAACCGCGATATCGCACAACACGCTGTCGTCCCGAGTACTCGATCGTACTGACCGGAAACTCTTCGAGTCGTCTGACGTACTGAAGCAGAATCGCATGCGTCGTCGGCGAGTTCAGGTTGAACAACAAGAACTCTTGGACATCGCGGTGTTCGACGACTTCTTCTTTTTCCGTGTTGCTTCTTACACTCTGCCCGAGCGTAAGCTTCTGCTGCTCGGCGATGCCCATGACATCCAAAATCAAGGCGATCGACCCATCCCCCAAAATCGTAGCTCCCGAATAAACCGAGAGACTCTTAAGAAGGCGGTTCAGCGGCTTTACAACGATATCGGCCGTGTCGTCGATGCTATCGACAATCAAACCGAAGCGGTAGTGATCCGCGTTCAACACCACGATGTTGACCGACGCTTCAGGGTTTCTGCGCCCCGTGCGCCCCAAAACCGAATTCAAGTCGATGAGAGGCAAGAGTTGCCCACGAAGACGATAAACCGGGGCCCCTTGAATATACTCGATTTGTCCACCCGTCGTCGGGTCGACGCATACGAGCTCCGCGAGTTTCAGTTGCGGAATCGCGAAGGTCTCGTCGCCACCGCGCACGATGAGCGCCGGTACGATTGCAAGCGTGAGCGGAATGCGCAAACGAATGGTCGTGCCTTTTCCGAGTACGCTTGAAAGATCGACGACTCCGCCAACTTTTTCGATATTGGTCCGAACGACATCCATGCCGACACCACGGCCTGAAACGTTCGTAATTTGCTGCGCTGTCGAGAATCCCGGAGCGAAGATTAAATTAAAAATATCGCGATCGGGCATTTTCGAAGCATCCGATTCAGAAATCAAACCTCGCTCGATACCTTTCTTCAACAAGGCCTCGCGGTTTAATCCCTTGCCGTCGTCGCTGATTTCGACAACAACCTGTCCGCCTTCGTGGAAGGAACGAATCGTCACATGCCCTGTATCCGGCTTACCGGCGGCCCGACGAGCCTCGATGGTTTCGATGCCGTGATCACAAGAGTTGCGCACGATGTGTGTCAACGGATCCTTGATCGCCTCGAGCAAAGATTTATCGAGTTCGGTTTCGGCTCCGATCACCGTGAGGTGAATGTCTTTTCCAAGCTCTTGCGAGAGATCGCGCGCGACGCGATGGAACTTACTAAGAACGTTCCCAATCGGCTGCATCCGTGTTCGCATCATCTGATCTTGAATCTCACTCGTCACGACGTTCAGTCGCTGACTCAAGTTCTGAAACGAAAGATCCTCGGTTCTATTGGAATACTGGATAACTTGGTTTCGAACGAGAACCATTTCCCCCATCAAGGTCATGAGGCTATCGAGAAGCGAAACAGGAACGCGAATCGAAGCTCCTGCCGAAGCCTCACCCGACTCCGCTGCGCGCGACCCCGTGGTGTCAGCTGGCTTTTCCGCTGCCTTTGCCGTTTGAGCATCGGCTTTCGCGGGCTCACTTTTCGCCACAGCCGTTTTTACAGGTTCGGTTTTTGGCGCTTCTGTACTTTTCTCTGCGCTCTTTTCTGGCTGACCGGCGCTTTCACGAACCGGCAACTGTTCCGCCGCGAGCATCAATGTCTTCACAATTCGTCCTGCCATCACCTCAACCTGATCGCGCGGCATTTTACCGCGCAGGCATTCGATCTCAAGTTCGATGATCTCAACGCCCTTGTACAAGACATCAAAAAACGCCTTGTTCATTTGGTGCGAGCCCTGGCGAATTGGATCCAAACAAGACTCGATTGCGTGAGCGACCTCGGCCATCGACTTCAACCCGACAAGACCGGCGCCGCCCTTGAGCGAGTGCATTTCGCGATAGAGATCGCCCAAAAGATCAAGCCCCGCCTCGGACGGATTTTCTTCGATCGTTTTCAGACGCTCGGAAACCCGCGCAAGAATGTCGTCACACTCTGGAATGAAATCCACAAGAAGGCTCTCATCAAGCGCGACATCTGAAGCCGGAGACACGATATCCTCGACAGCCTGAGCGGCTGAAACGGCCGCTTCTGTATGCGCCTCTGTATGCGCTTCTGCGGCCGCTTGAACTGGAGCTACAGGTTCAGAAACCGAACTGGTCTCCGTTTCGCCGACGGAAAAATCAAATGCGACGTCTTCTCCATCCAAAATAGATCGAGCCGCGTCGATACCACGCAAAAACAAACTGATGTGCGCCTTCGGAAGTTCCGCGGACTCTTTGAAGCCCATGAGAATGCTCTCAAGCTCATGAGTGTGCGACTGAAGCTTCATCAGCTCCATCATGCCCGCCGCGCCCTTCAGGT
>JAVFAU010000167.1:0-5114 GCA_034002335.1 Bdellovibrionales bacterium
TAATCCCCTCGAAGACTCAGTTCCCTCATGGAAACGACACCCCCTCCGGCATCCTGCCACGAGGGGATGTCACTTCAAAGCCTAGGCAACGAGAAGGCTCAAACGCAAATTTTTTTTAAGACTATTTAAGAAATAAGGTGGATTTTCAGAGAATTCATAAGAACTGATGTTTAATCAGATAGTTACAATTTATGCGCGGAGTTCAAACTCGAAGCACCTCTAACCACTTCTTCACACAATCCGAACACCTGATCGCCAAACACTCTGAATCGCAGCGTGGCTTCTATTCGGACCGACTTCATAAAAAAGATCCGAAAGCGCAGCCCCAGACCGCAAGCAAATGAAATCCGCACGATGCCCTTTGGCCAACACGCCTCCTGCGTCTTTCGACTCAGCCAAAACCGCATGGCTTGCGTTGACCGTGTAGGCCGCCAACACCTCGGGCAAAGTCATCTGCATACATGCCCGCGCGAGCAGCCCCGTAAACGCCACATCAAGCCCCGGGCTGCTTCCCGGGTTGTGATCTGTCGCAAGCGCAACACGCACACCGTGATCGATCATGGCGCGCGCTTTAGGATACGGCAAACGCGTGTAGAGATCCGCGGCCGGCAAAAGGACAGCCACCGTTTCGGACCGCGCGAGTTTTCGGATTTCAGCATCACCGATCTCAATCACGTGATCGACTGAAAGAGCGCCAAGTTCGACACCAAGCGAAGTTCCACCCGAAAGCGAAAGCTGATCCGCGTGCACGGCGAGCTTAAGCCCCTTCGCCACGGCCTTACGAAGAAGCGATCGCCCTGCTACCAGGGAAAAAGCTCCTTTCTCGATAAAGATGTCCAGGCGAATTCCCTCCCGCAGAAGAAACGGAAAAAGGGTCTCGACTTTTTCGAGCCAATTCGTCTCAGTTTCACCCTCGGGAATGCTATGAGCCGCAAGACACGTGAGCACGACTCGCGGTAGACCGCTTGAAACCCGGCTCGCTTTTTTTCGAATCGCGACCAAGAGCTTTAAATGCCGCATCTCCTCGGCAAGAGTGGCGGCGTAGCCCGTTTTGATCTCGACTGTCGTTACACCTTGCCGCGCGAACTCCTGAAGACGAGACAACACGCCCGCCTCGAGTTCCTTGAGTGTCGCCGCAGCCGTCGCCTTGACCGTCGAACGAATGCCTCCACCCGCTTCGGCGATCGCAAGATACGAATCACCACGATTACGTCTCTCAAACTCGTCTGCGCGCGATCCCGCGTACAACAAGTGCGTATGACACTCGGTGAAAGCAGGAAGCACGGTTTGCCCGCGAAGAGGCACCTTCTTGATTTTTCTTCGCCAGGCGGGAGTCCTGCCCGCGGCATACTCGTTCCACTCAAGCCTTGTTCCCGTCCACGAGACTTGCCCGCGTTGATCGACAAGCATGAAGGCGTCCTCAAGAGAGACGAGGTCATCGGCTGTGACCTTGCGTCCATGCTTTAGATACACGTTCTGAAACGTATGAAGATGCGTGATGGAAGTGAAGAGTGTCATCGTGTCTCACTTTAAGACAATCGTTTGGAAACGAGCAATTGTGATTTTCAATGACGTAACACATTCGGCGCGGGGGATTCTCTTGGAAAACTGTCAAAGGTTCAAACACCCCTCTGATCTTCAGACATCACGATCTCGCAAGATCGAACTCAACGAACATCACATCGAAAACGGGAGGCGTAAATCTTGCTGACAATTCTTGTCACCATCGCAAAGGTCTTAAAACTCCGGGGGGATTTCAAGACCAGGAATCGTTTAGCCGATAAAGGGAGATACTTCTCTTTAAAAAAAGCGATGGGGACCGAAGTGGGGGACAAAAGGACATGAGGCCAATTCGCAAATCAGGCAGATCAAAGGCCGCTCGACGCGGCATTGCTATGTGGTTGGGGCTTGCCGCGCTCATCTCACCTCTTGGCTTCAACTGTCATTCGCGCACCGATCTCATTCCTGCTGGCTTAAACACGGAATACCAACCAGATAGCGACGATCAAATCGTCCGCACAATGCCGATCGTCGAAGCCGACGGCGCCCCTATCGGCGATCAAAAAGTTCGCCTTTCAAGCCAAGTAACCGTGTCCGCTTCTCAAGCCGTACAAATGGGCCTCGCCTCGAAACTCAGCTCCCAGAACGACGCGATCGTCACAAAAGGAACGACGCTCGTCGCTCTGTACGATAACGACTGTCGCGGCAAAAACGACTCGAAGCTGCGCTTCGAAGCCGAGGAAGTTCGCACACAACACGACCAATCTCTCGCCGTTCTTTCGGCCGAAGCCGCAAGCGACCCTTGTCTCGTGCGCGTTGACGAGAGCCTTGAAATGCAGCTCATCGTTCCGATGCCTGATTACATCACCGCTGATTTCAGAACTCAGGCGGCGGGTGACGTTAGCGCGTTGGCAACCGTCAATGACCCGCGCGCAAACGAAGCGCGCCACATCGCATACTCGAAAGCACTGCAAGCTTGGGATTGGTTCTATTCCGGTTCGGGCGTAAAAGACGACGTTATCGTCGCGGTCATCGACACAGGCATTCTGCACACGCATCCTGATCTGGTCGACAACCGTTACCTCGACAGCTCTGGCAACAACGGTTTTGACTTCGTCAACAACGACAACAATCCGACCGACGATCAAGGCCACGGCACACACGTCGCGGGTATCGTCGGGGCGCGCGCGAACAACGGCATCGGAGTCACCGGTGTTATGGGCACTCAGGTAAAACTCATGGGCGTGAAAGTGCTCAACGCGCAAGGCAGCGGTACGAACACGGCCATCGTGAACGGCATTCGCTACGCGGCCGATCAAGGAGCACACGTCATCAATATGAGCCTTGGCGGGCGCGGACAAAGCACCGCGATCCGCGATGCCATGGTCTATGCGGCCAACAAAGGCGTCGTCATCGTCGTCGCGGCGGGCAACGACAACACGCTCCTAAACGCTGCCGGCAACTTCTACTCACCTGCTGGTTACTCTCGCGATATTCCGGGCGCTATCGCCGTCGGCTCTGTCGACGCCGTCACCGGCGCTCGCTCTAACTTTTCAAACTTCAGCACGGACTACGTTTGGATCGGCGCTCCCGGCTCAAACGGAATTCTTTCGACCATCACGGGCAACGGCTACAGCGCCCTTCAAGGAACGTCGATGGCGTCTCCTGTCGTAGCCGGTGCGGCCGCACTTCTCGTCGGCGCGTTCCGGGCGCACGGCATTCAGTACACGCCGCAAGACGTGATTTCGATTCTCACAGAAAGTTCGCGCATCATGCCCGTTCTGAACACTTCGTTCCGCAACGGATCAACTCTCGACATCGAGCGATCCGCGCAACTGTTTTATAGCCGCTATGTCATGGCGGGCAACAGCGGAACGGAGATACTACAGTGATGAAATCCGGAAAAGCCACGACCAACATCGCGCTTAGTCTCGCCGCTATTGTTTTGATTTTCGGTTATCAAAATTGCGGAGAGTTTTACCTCGACGCTCTCAAAGTCGGTCAGTTCGGCTCGCTTGGCGCCGCACGAAGCGCTGGCGGCGTACTTGTGCCTTCGACCGATAAAATCGACGCCAACTGCTTAACAAGCACGGCATACGACGCCTGTATCATTAAGCAGAATCCGGTCGCGGCATCAAACTCGCCACTCTCCGCCAACGCGACGACAAGACGCTCGCAACTTGCTTCGCAAGCGATTTACGGCGTTAAACTCACTTCACTCTCGGGCAACGGACGTCTCGAGAACGACGTTCTCTCGGTTCAATCCATCAACTCAAACGGCGCCATGAACACTTCGCCGATCAACTTGAAGTCGACGCCCGCCGCGACCGATTCGTCGGCGTTTGAACAAGTCAACGCCTACTACTGGATGAATCGTGCGGCCGAATATTTTGATGCTCGCACCAAAGGGGCACTGCCTGCGAAGGGTAAGAAAATCCGAGTCATCGTGGACGACACCATCACCGGATACGAAACGGAATCAAATACGATTCGCCTCAAGAAGACCGAGGCATCGGGAGCTGTGGCCTGGAATGGCGACGTCAGCATCCATATCTTCGGTGTCGCTAATCTCATGTTAGCGAACCCTAACGGCTGGCGCACGCTCTCGGCGACAACCCATCGCACGTGCAACGCCATCGACAAAGGGTGCTGTACGGCCGCCGCGGGCTGCGCGAACGCCATTCGATTCGGCGTCGGAGAATATTTTGCCGCCAGCATGTTTCCCGATCGCACACGAATCGGAGAAGGCATCGCCAACACTGGCAACCCGCAATCAATTGGAGGAGTCGCACGCAACGTCGCCGCGCTCTCTTCGACTGCGGCACAGGTCTTTTCAACAGCGAGCGGACACGCTCATGCCCTCGGCCTCGTCTATGCGTCTGTTTGGTGGAAAGTTCGTGAAACCGCCGGATCCGCGGCAAGTGCCGAAATTGATCGCATCTTCTTGGAGCACTTAAGTCTTTTGGATGGCACAGACACGTTCCGTACCGCGATTTCAAAAGCGAAAAGCGTTGACGCGAGGCTGTACAACGGTCGGCATTCAGGAAAATTCGACACAGAGCTTACGGCTCGCGGGTTATAAAACTTACCTGTATTTTTCACATGCTCTTGCGCTCAAATTCGAGTAGTTCCTCTTAGCAAGCGAAGGTTCCAAAACGGGACTTTTTCTGTTCGAGGGGGAACATTATGGCACTACTGGGTATGGGGCAAACAGCGACACGGAAAAGCGCACAGCATCGTTATCTCTCTTTACTCAAAATCACAGCCGGTCTCGCATTCGCGACCACTGCGGCCGTCGGCTGTAGCGGCGGCGGCTCCGGTGACGGCGCCCGTCTCGCTCCTCCGGACTTCTCGTCTTGTCAGCTGAATCCGTCCGAAGGCAAATCCGCGATTCGCAGCCACGCCACGAAAAGCGAAATCATCGCGTCTGAGTTCTTCAGCAAACCCTTCAACCGCTACGATCTCGAAGCCGTTCTTGATGCGTCCACGGTTTCAACGACAGAGTATGTTCGCTCTCTCGGCGTCGCTCTCTACAAAGTCTCCGCGACTCGAGCGGCTAGCTCATGCCCAACCTTTTTCAACCTACTAGATGCTCCCGCTGCTCAGCATGGCGG
>JAVFAU010000168.1:0-5097 GCA_034002335.1 Bdellovibrionales bacterium
TCGTCGGTGTGCGACAGGTCGTTGAGCAGGACACGAGCGAAACAGAATGGTTGAAACAGCGTTTGGCGATTGTCGAGCGCAAGGCGGCCGAAGCTGATTTTCGCGAACGTCTGGCTCGCGATGAATCGCGAGAGACGCGAGAGTTGATGGCGCAGTATCTGCCCGGGAGTTTAAAAGGGCTACCGCAGGATTCCTCGACCTACCAGCTTCGTACGATTGCGAGCGTTACGAATTCGACGGTGCGCGATCTTCGCATTGAACGTGGAACAAGTTTGCTCGAAAAGGCGAAAGAAGAGTTTAGATCTAAAAAGTTTGAGTTTTCCAATCGTCAGCTGCGCGAGCTGCTTGCGCTCTATCCTGACTCCCTTCATGCGCCTGAGGCGCGATTTCTTTTGGCGGAAGGTTTGTATCAAGTGCGCGACCTTGAGGGCTGTGTGGAAGTCATCGAGGAGATGATTCGACTGTATCCCGAAAGCGAATTAACTGGGTTTGCTTTGCTTCGATTGGCTCGGATTTATGAATCTCGTGATCGCATCGAAGATGCCGCCGAAGTGTATCGGTCAATTTCATCCCACTTTACCCAAGAAGAGTTAAAGAAACAGGCTAAGGAAGCATTGAAGGCGGTTGATTTGTGAGCCGTTCTCGTGTGCCTTACTTGAGCACTCTTCTTGGTTTCGTGCCGGGCTTTGTGCTGGGAACGATCTTGGAAGTTCGTGTTGAAGCGCAGTCCATACGACTTCGTGAAATCGACATAAAAGCGGAACGTCTTAACGAGACTTCTTCATCTCTTTTGGAAGAACCGGCTCGTTGTCTCGATCAGCCTGCGCCATGCGCGGTTCAAACGGGAGCGAGCCGCAAGCTTGTTTTGAAACGCACGAACGGTATTTGGACACTTGCCGATAAGACGATCGCGATTCTCGTGTCTTCACAGCAATTTCGGTTTGTTGAGGGAATGGTGCGCGTTCAGTCGTCTGATCAAAAACCGACGAAAGTTTCGACCGATCATGGAGAATTTGAAATTCGTGGCGACGTTTTTTTGGAACGTCGTGGAGATCGTCTTACGCTTGTGAATTTGGGCAGCCATCCGGCTTTCTTTCGAGGAAGGGGTTGGGGTCAGAACAAAGAAGTCCCATCCGGACTGCAAGCGGAATTTGATTTACCGGATATTCGAGATGGTCAAACGGTCGCAGCGTTGCCTGTTCCGATTGATTTCGAATCGCAGGCGATTCGTGAAGCAAGGCTGTTTGAGGGGGACAAGAAGGCGTTTCAAGAGCGCCTGAATGCCGTCGCCGAAACTCGTGCGGAGGGTGCGGCGATTGCGGCCGCTATTCATAAAGCTGTTGCGGAGCGAAGGGTTGCTTCGGTTCAAGCGGCAGATGCGGAACGGCGACAGGCCCGGGCCAAGCAAGAAGAAAAGAACCGAAAAATCAGAGATTTGTTTCGCAAAAAAGCGCTCCCGCTTGAGCAGTACAAAAACGTCGAGATCTCGACAGACCCGCTTTCGCCTTAATTTATCCGCGGCTGGCATGGCTGGACCGGACCGAGGTCTATTCCTTTGGTCGAACAGAGCATGCTCACAGGTACGAGTTTTCTCTAGAGGGGTAAAGTGCTAACCTAGGGTTATCTTTTGCTTTCTCATGGAGGAGAATGCATGTCATCTGTAGGTTCCGCAGATAAACGATCATCGCAAGATGAGGCCCTCCGGCGGGCACGCGAAGAATATCAAGAAAAAGAAACGACTATGGCCAAGAAGCATGCGCAGAATTTGAAGCGCATGTCCGAAGCTCATCGCGCCGAGGTGAGTGAGATGCAAGAAAGCCATAACGCTCAACTTGAAGAACTTAAAGCGCGCACGCGTGAAGCGATCTCGGCCCGCGATATGAAATATCAGAAGGAAGCCGATAGGCTAAGGACGATGCATCAAAGCCAGTTACGCAAGAACGCCGAGGAAAACGACGTTCGTATGCGTACGGTAGAGGCTCAGGCGGATGGTGAAATTCGGAGTGCGAATGCCAGAAACGAGCAGCAGAAGACGGAGCTGGCAAGTCAGTACGAAAGACAGATTGCAAATCAAAACAAGAAAATGTCTGAGAGTTTTGAGCAAAGCCGGGAAGATGTTCAACAGTCTATAGGTGAGCAGAAGAGACGTATGGGGGAAACTCATCGTCGCGAAATGGATGCGGTCTTAAAAGGTCGCGAGCGCATGCAGGCGGAGCACACTCGTGATTACAGCGCCTTAAAGCAGTCGAGCGATCAGCAGATTCGAGATCTGAAGAACGCAAAGCAGAGCAGTGAACAGAAAATGTCGGCGCAGTACCTTGCCGGTTTGAAGGAGCAAGAATCGGCTCACAATGCGAACACGGACTTCATGCGTGAAAGCATGGAGCAAGGTTTGGCGGATAATCGCGAACGGTATCGCAAGGCTCTAGATAAGCAAGCCGAGGCTTCAAAGAACAATTCAGAGGCGTTTCAGGCGACGATCGGCGATCGTGTGAATAGTCGTGTGAACCGAGGTGAATTGGAGAATGTCAGACTGAAAAACGAATTAAGTCGGCAGCGTACGGATCTGACCCGCAAAAAGAATCTCGAAGTCAAAAATACGAAGACAGCGATGCAAAGCAATATTGATCAGCTCGAAAAGTCCCGTCGTGAAACAGTGACGGCATCGAACGAAAAGACGGCGAGTGAGATCAGGAATCTACAGAAGAAAAATGACGAATTGATGAGTCGGACGAATCGGTTTTATCAAGATAAACTCTTGGTGGATCGAGTGAACTCGGGCGAGAGAAACAATGCCGTGCGATCTGACCTTGAAAAACAGCTGCGGGTTTCTGAGTTGAATGCTCAGACGCGTTCGAATCTTCAACAGGCGAATCATCAGCGTACGGAAGCTTCGATGCGTGAGTTCTACGATCAAAGCTCGATTGCGCTGCGAGAGCAGTATGAGCAGTCGTTGCGAGATGCTCGGGAGAAGAACCAACAAGAACAAGACATGATCTTTGAGAACTTCACAAAGCAAGCGGCCGATAGAGAGCTTAAGTTTCGGGCAAAGCTTACGGATGTGACGTCGAAATACGAAAATCAAATTCAAATGCTAAAGGATCAACAAGGTAAACAGTTGCGAAGTCAGCAGACGCTTGCTGACCGAGAGCGCAAACAAGCTATTGACCAGAAAAACCTGGAAATTCAAAGGCAGTCGTCTCAATATGAAAGTCGTCTTGCGAAGCAGGAGGCAAGTCATAGACAGCAGGTTGATCAAATGAACCGTCGTCATGAAGAATCTCTTGCGAGTATGACAAATAGCGGAATGCCAAGAAAAGGTCGAACTTAATATGCTAGCAGATCGCCGAACGAAAATCGTCGCAACCATCGGACCAGCCATTCATGGTAAAGAGAATCTTCGACGGGCGATCCATAGCGGAATGAATGTCGCACGGTTGAACTTTTCCCACGGGAATCACGAAGGACATTTGCAGGTCATTCAGGATTTGCGCGCTCTTTCCGAAGAAATGCACGCGCCGATCACCATTCTTCAAGATTTGCAGGGTCCGAAAATTCGAGTCGGACGGTTTGAAAACGGTTCCATCGAATTGGAAGACGGCGAGAAAGTCGTCATTACGGTTCGCGATACGCTGGGAAAAAAAGGGCTGATCCCTTCTGATTTCAAGGCACTTCCTCGCAGCAGTCGTCCCGGCGGGCGTATCATGCTTGATGATGGCCTTTTGGAGCTTCGTATCGACTCCGTTGCGGGTGACGACGTTCATTGTACGGTTATCTACGGTGGCACGCTGAAAGACCGTAAGGGCATGAATGTTCCGGGCGGTGAGCTCGCGGTTGAATGTTTAACGGAAAAAGATCTTCGAGATCTTGAATTCGGCCTTCAGCAAGGGGTCGATTACATCGCCCTGAGCTTTGCTCGGCGTGGTGATGATATCAGACAGTTGCGCGAGCTGATTCAAGCCAAAGGCTCACAGGCTCGCATCGTCGCTAAAATCGAAATGCTCGAAGCGATCGAGAATCTCGAAGAAATCGTTCGTCTGTCCGACGCGGTCATGGTTGCGCGCGGAGATCTTGCGGTTGAGGTTGGGCAAACACGACTT
The DNA here is from genome assembly GCA_034002335.1 of Bdellovibrionales bacterium. Classification (GTDB taxonomy): domain Bacteria; phylum Bdellovibrionota; class Bdellovibrionia; order Bdellovibrionales; family JAMPXM01. The sequence goes on from JAVFAU010000168.1 coordinate 4,101, forward strand.
CCGCAAATTCAAAAACAAATCGTCTCGCTTTGTAATTCGATGGGGAAACCTGTGATCACGGCGACACAAATGCTTGATTCGATGACCGAGAACCCGCGTCCGACGCGAGCCGAAATTACGGATGTTGCAAACGCTGTTTTGGATGGTTCCGACGCCCTTATGCTTTCGGCGGAAAGCGCGAGCGGTAAGTATCCGTTTCGTTGTATCGAGACCATGCACGACATCATTCTTGAGGTCGAAAAGAACGGCGATTATTTTTACGATATGCGCATGGATGACCAGTTTTCATCTGTCGCCGATGCCATTGGTGCGGCAAGTGCTTTGACCGCGATGAAGTTGAATGCGACTGCGATTGTTTGTTTAACGACGTCTGGTAAGACGGCGACCATCATCTCGGGATTCCGTCCGAAGGCTCGAATTATAGCGGTCACGCATATCGTGCCGACCTTGAATCGTCTGGAGCTTGTTTGGGGTATTCAGACACTCAAGATCGACCCGTATGACTCGTCCGACGATGCGATGAACCAGATCGAAGAGATGCTCTTGCAGTACGGTCTGGTGAAACCGGGAGATCGAGTGATTTTAACGCTCGGGGTTCCTGTTCTTGAGCGCGGGACGACGAACGCTTTGCGTGTTTACACCATCGGTCGCGAGGACGTGAAGCGTTGCTCTGACGACAAGCTGCCGACGCGTTGTCGGTAGCTCTGGTTGTGATTGATCAGCGAGCCACGGGCCGTTGTGATTGAGGCGTGGAGCGGTTCGGGGCGCACTGCTCGCGACTCTTCATTGCAGAAAGTAGTTCCGTTTCTAAGCGAGCAATGACTGAAAGTAAGCGGATTGGGTTTGATTCACTCTGTGCTTGGTCGCGTTTGCGATAAACTGCGTTGATGAGTTCGTCTCTGGTCATGTCGGTCTTATTCGGCCATGCGACTTTGCCTCCGCCTTTAATGTAGCTATCTATTATCATGGCGTTTACTTGCATTTTGCGAGTGTCAAA
>JAVFAU010000169.1:0-5057 GCA_034002335.1 Bdellovibrionales bacterium
CCTGAGGAACATAGGGTAACGGATCGCCTTTACGAATGGGTCCGCTTCCCCACTCCGCATTTGTCGATGTCCAGTCCGACTCGAGTGTTGCGGACAAAAGCGTGACGTTAAACTCCAGCGGGACCCAAACTCTTCCAAGCATGAATCCTTCGGCAACACGAGCTTCGACTCCGTAAATGCTCGCCTGCCCACCATTGAGTTGTGTATCAAGGCTCGGCGTCGCGCATCCAACCGAGGCCGTGCAGGTTCCCGTCAGGTTCTCGTAGTCGTTAAAGAAGAACGTGAGATCCGCCTGCAAGTCCTGGTCGCCGCCAAAGTATCGAAACCCCCACTCGTAGTTAACGGCCTCTTCTCGCTTATCCTTACCAGAGGCATCAAGCCCGGCAACCGTGACCGCTCGATTCACGCTCGCTCGCGCCGAAAAGCTGTCGCCGAATTTCCGTAAAAGACCGGCTCCCGGTACAAACACCGTATCCGAGCGCGAGTGTTGAACGCCTGTCACCTTGTCTTCAGATTTAAAATCGACGACTTCGGCCCGGCCGACAAGCGTGAATACCCATGAGCCGTAAGAGATATCATCTTGCGCGCTCACAAGCGTCGCCAAGGCTTCTTCCATATTCAAACGATCTTGCTGTGTCGGCGTCGCCGTTCGCACCATGCGACCTTGATTCATCTCGTAGTAGTCGTACGTGTGGTCGCGATCAATGCGATCATGATGAACCCGCACAATCGATTGATACGAGTGTTTCAAGTCGCCGGTCTTTCCTTCTCCAACCCAGCGAGCCTGAACACCTTGCGAAACGTAAGTGCGATCGTTGCTGAAGACGACAAGCTCGCCGTCGGTTCCGACCGTGGAGGTGTCTTCGTCACCACGCAAGATATCGTAGAAAAGCTGATTCGCATCGGGCTTATTTAGAATCTCACGCAGCGGCTTCGCCGTAGCGCCGCGGAATTTATCGAGGCGATACCAGTCCCTGCGAAAGCGCTGATGATAGGCCGCCACGTTCAAGACATCGCCCTGAGCGAAACCGTCCGAAAACGCCTTTTCGTATTCGAGCTGCGCGAACCAATGCTCCCACTTCATCTCGTCTTTTTCCGAAGCGGCATAGCGGCGATAAGGCGACGAATTAAAGTCGGCAGCGGAAAGCCCGAGATAGGTTTCGTCTGACGTCTCATTTGAAAAACCGAACGTCGCACCGAAGTTCGAGCCAAGCTTAAATTTCGCAAAAACATCGTTTTGCGTGAAACCCGTCTCCCCGCCGGTATCGAGCTTTTTAAAGCCATCGCTTGCAACCTGTGAGACCCGCACGAGGTAGCCGAACTTCGGCCCATCGTCGTTCGACTTCCCTCCGCTGACCTCGGCCTGCAAGCGACGCGTATTAAACGAACCGTAGCCGAGATCGACAAACTGAGACCAACCATCCACAGGAATTTGTGGCGTCACATAGTTGATGGCGCCACCAATGGAGTTCGGCCCATAGTGGACCGCCGTGAATCCACTCATCACCTCGAGCGATTCCGTATGGCTCATCGAAGGAACGTAATACGCGGCGGGAGCCGAATACGGAGCCGGACCCGCCAAAATACCATCGCGCAAAATCACGATCTTCTTCGAGCGATCCGGGTTGGTACCACGAAGTCCGATGTTGGGTCTCAATCCCTCGGCGTCTTCTTCGCGTACGTAAACGCCGGGCGCCGATTTCAGAGCCTCGTTCACGTTCGAGGTTTGAAGCTTTTCGATTTTCTTCTTTGAAACACGCGTCGGCGCCGTCGGCTGCGTGAGATCCGACTTCGAAGCGCCGAGGACCTGAATGGCCCCCATCTCTGATTCAGACTCCAGAGCGTCTTCGGCGGCGGCGGGTTCGCTCGAAGCCGAGGCCTGAGCGGAACCGAAAACAAAGAACATCCCAAAAACAGTCACTACAGAAGCCAGCACTCGAACCACAATCGCCCCACTACTCTCAAACGTGTTCAATTCGCGCGTCTTCCGAAACGCGCTTCAATGCTTCTTAGTCGTTGTCGCCTTGGTATGTCGGAGGAGCTCGCAACGAAAGAACCGAAAGCAGTTCGGCCTTCAAAAGCGTCGTTACATTGCGAACATCCTGAAAGAATGCACAAAGCTCAACTTTGCGTTCTGAGATTGTCGTCGCCGCGCACTCTGCTTTGTCCATGTTTTCAATCAAGTACTGCATGCCGCGCGAAGAGCCTTCGCTCACGGCAGCCGTCGAGGTATCCACACCACGCGCGGATCGAAGCGCCGCTTGAATCGCGGTTTTCATACGAGCCGCGATATCGGCGTGTCCTTTTGAGACCAAGAGGTCGTCAAAGCCAAAACCGTCTTTTCCGTCGTGAGTCGTTCCCGAGAAGACCGCGCCAAAGCCCGCGACACGGTTCTCGATCGAGCGAACCGCCAAACCCGAATACGGATGCTCGGCATCTTGAGGGCACTTGCCAGTTTCCGACGCGCACTCTTTATGAAGCCCGAGAGGGCGAGCCAAACGGACATCTTTAAGAGTTTCGAGTTGGTAAAGTGCATCCGTCACGGCGTTGGTCGCGTCTTTCAGAGTCGCCATCGCAGAGTCCGATCCATCGATCAAAGTCTTTGTGTAGTTAAGTCCCTTCGGGTTCCATTCTTCTTGAAGAGTCTGCGCATGCGCGGCGACATCTTTCGCCAACGAGACCGCGTAACGGCAACGGTCGTATCGCTTTTCATCAACCGATTTCTTAGTCCACTCAATCACCTGCGGATTCGCGCGAGCGTTGCAACGCGTACCGTAGCCCGTTTCAAACATTAAGTACTCAAGAGCACCGAGACCACGCACAGGCACCGGAAGCTCAGGCACGTCTCGCGCGATTCCCTCGCGAACGCGAACCGTTTCTTGATCGATTCCGCACGGGTTAAAAAGCGGCCACGCATAAATTCGGCTCGATAAAAATTTATCGTTCGCCCAGAGAGGGCCCACCGGATACGCATCGACGGTGTGGTAGGCAAGCATCGTGCGCGTCCACTGTTCACGCGCATCCGTCCAACGCGCCTCATTCACACTCGGCGTCTCGCCATCCGCCAAAGGTGCGCAAGCCGCGCTCAAACGCCGTTCCAACACCGAAGCTTCGAGAGCGAACTCTTCAACAGATTTCGCAATCACATTGACGCCGATATTCACGAGCATCTTGGCTTCTGAAAAGGCGCCCTCGTTTGGATTCTCAAGCTCAGCAGGCAGCGGGTTCGTCGCCGTGCGATCGGTCCCACGCGGCCCTTGGGGTGTCGTCTTTCCTTGCGCGGGCGCTTTTGCTGAATTCATGAAGTCACCGCAACCGACAACCACAGTCGTCATCGCCGCCGACAGTACGCCGAGCGCAACAAACTTCGCCAAAGGTAGACTCTCGATTCGTTTTTTCATTTCAAACACCCCTTCGCTCTGTGCTTACATTTTGTATTCAATGGGTACGATAACAGCCCACTCTGCGAGTGAAATTTCCGTAGGGAACGGCTTCAAACCACCCAGGTTTTCAATCAACCCTCTCGCCGCCCTATTGAGGATGTCAGATCGACTCGCTTCGACGATCTTCGCCTCAAGAATGCGTCCGTCGCGACCCAGGACGAAACGTACAATCACGCGTCCTTGATGTCCCAACCGGCGCGCGGCCATAGGATATTCTTTTTTCGCTTCTAGAAGACGGCGCACATCCATCAGGTAACGCTCTTGAGCCGTCACAGCCCCTCGGCCAATCTCGCCAGCAATCGCGCCTAGAGCGTCTGTGCCGTCCGCCGAGTTACCAAGAGGCTGGCTTACGGTCTCCATCTGCTTTTCCGATGGCGATTTGTCTTCCGCTGATGTCGCAACGTCAGAGTCTAAAACTTCTGGCTTGCGTGTTTCCATGCTGCGCTCCGCGGCTTCTCGCCGCGGTCGCTTGGACGGAGTCGCTTCGAATGTCCCTCGAACAGCGACTCCTTCGGTCATCACGAGCTCGACTTCAATCGCATGGCGGCCTTCGTCCGTGGTGAACCCGATGCGTCCCAAGCTCAATAAAACCAGAGCGTGAAGCACAAGTGATCCGGCCAAGGCCGAAAAGGTCGATACGAAAGGAGAGCGGGCCCTCGACGATGACTTAGAGATATCCAACCTCTGCCATCAATTGACGAGCTTCTTCTGCGCGCGAACCAACCGTTGTCCAGTTCGATTCGTTGTACTTGAACGTGCCCCAATCTTTTACGAGCGTCGAAGGCAACAAACCTTGTTTCGCAGGGTAGTCGAAGTGCGAGCCAGAAAGCTCAAGCTGCACGTCGTCTGTCAAAAGCGTTTCGATGAACTGAGTCGCAAGCGCTTTTTGCTTAGAAGTCACAGAAACACCAGCACCTGTTCCGTTGCCGTAAACACCCGTGCTGTCTTGGTTCGCGAAAAACGCACGCACTGGGAAAGCTGGGTTGTTCGCCAACGCCGCGCCTAGGTAGTACGTGTTCGTGATACCAACGTCACAAGCGCCGTTTGCGATCGCTTCAAGAACCGCACGGTCGTTTGGATAAGGATCCGATGCGAGGTTCAAAACCCAGCCATCAACGATCTCTTTTGCTTTGTCGTAACCATGAGTTTCGATCAAACCACCAACCAGAGCGTCATTATAAGCCGACTTCGACGTGCGAACGCAAAGACGTCCAGCCCACTTTTCGTCAGCTAGATCTTCGTAAGTCGAAAGCTCCGACGCCTTTACGCGCGATGGATCGTAAACCATTGTACGGCCACGCACAGTGATCGCTGTCCAAAGTGACTTTGGATCGCGCATCGCGGGTGCGATCGACGAATCGACAACCGAAGAATTCAAAGGCTGGAACCAACCTTTGTTCGCAAGGTCCGCAAGGTAAACAAGGTCTTTTACGAAAATGATATCCGCAGGCGATGCCGAACCTTCCGCCTCTAGACGCTGAAGAATTCGGCCGTAGCCCATTTCAACGATAACGACGTTTTCACCAGTCGCTTTTGTGAAAGCATCCGCAATCGGCTGCAAACGCGCCGTTGGACGGTCTGTGTAAATCGTAAGATCAGCAAACGCAGGAATCG
>JAVFAU010000170.1:0-5013 GCA_034002335.1 Bdellovibrionales bacterium
ACGATAACTCACGTTTCAATCTCGCGAATCCTGATGCGGCGAAATCTATTCGACTTGGTGGCAGTACGCTTGATCACGAAATGCATTATGCACGTTTTGTTGTTTCGGAAGTGGAGGAAGCTAAGTGAGATTTAGTTTTCTATTCATACAGATTAGTTTGGTGCTCTTGTTAGGTACGACTCGAGTGGGAGCGGTTGTCCCTGAGGTTGGGCGGTCAGACGATGAAGTCATTGAATTTGTTCCACCTCGAGAACTCGATGTACAATCGAAATTGCTCATCGTCGTGGCGCATGGTGTGCGTTGTCCAGTGATGAGGCAAAACTATCCTGCGTTTGTGCGACTGTACGAGAGCTATAGGGCAAAAGGGATTGGTATTCATTTTGTAAATGGGGTTCCTCAGGATGCTCCGGAAGATATTTTATTGGAGCGCGAAAGATATAAGCTCCCTGCCATCCAACGTGATGAAACACAGAAGATTCTTCGTTCCCTGAAACTTAGTACTGTTGGAGAGGCTGTGTTGCTCGAAAGAGTGAAAAAAGAGGGTTGGATCGTTCGCTATCGAGGCGGAATTAGTGATCGAGTCAACTTTGACTACGTTTTGGATAAACCCAAAAACGAGTTTCTTAAAGAGGCAATCGAAGATCGGCTGGCTGGGCGATCCGTGAGAAACAAGAGTGGGTCTGTCTTCGGTTGCTCGATTAGTTTTCGTTGAAGAAATGCGGACGAATGCGCCGAGGTGAAGCTGAGATGAAATGGAGAAACAAGTTCCTTTTTTCGTATCTCAGCTAGTGGCTTTTTTGTCAAGACCTAGTCAAGACCAAATCTAGCTCGAATGGAGACGCCGAGGCGAGTTGGAGCGGATTCAATAACAGGGCCTGAGTCCGCGACTGCGGACTCGGCAAAAGCGGCTTTCATAAGTCGGGGGGAGGGCGGACGTTCGCCTCCCGACGAAATGGTTTCAGATGCTTCGAGAAGTCGACCGACACGCGATCCGGCCGCTTTTGCGATCGCATCGGCTTTTGATCGTGCATTTTTGACCGCTTCGTCCAAACAGGCTTCGTACTCCTTTTTCATTTTCTCCGGCGACAAGGTTTGTTCCATGGAACTCACTTCTTTGGCGCCTTTTTCGGAGCTAACTTTAACGACTTCGCCGATACGTGCGAGTTCGGATGTCGAGATAGTGAGGCTTAGACGCGCGCGGTATCCACGTGTAGTGGACCGTCCGTTTTGCCATTCCGTTTCGGGATTGAGTGAAATGCCACTTGTTTGAAGCTCGGCATTCTTAAGTTTGAGATCAATAACCGCTTTGCGCACGTCCTCATAGATCTTAGTTCCTTTGCGCATAGCGACTGACGATTCTTTTTCAAGTACGGATGCGCTCACCGTGACAGAGCCTCTGTCGGGTTCTGTCGTGCGTAGACAGACGCCTGTGACTGTGACGCCCTGGTTTTGACCGAAAGCCATGACGGAATGCATATGGACCGCGGTAAACACGAATAGAGCGAGGATGAGTTGGTTGCCTGTCTTTGAAGCCATGCGTGTTCCTTCTTGTTTAGATAAAAAATCCGTTCTGAACCATCGTCACATGTCGAAATATTTCAAGCCAAGGTATTTCGCTTCAATCTATTTTGGCGTAGGTCTACGAAAGAACGGGTCTCCGAGCTGATTTTTCTAGAGTGAACCGTGTTGAAGCGGAATGGTGGATAAATGAAAAATGCGAATACTGGCGCCGGGTTAATGCTGCGAACTGTCCTAGTGGTTTTCTGTTTCGTAGGGGCTGTGGTAGCGGGCTCGATTCCAACGGCGGCCGCGTCTGAAACCGAGGTCGCTTTGACGATCGGCGGTCGAGTGAAGGTCGCGGAGGGATGGACCTTTGATGAAGGTTTGTCGCGTCTGACGGCTCCGGAGGGAGACCTTTTGGTCGCATTTGCTCGCGAGCGATTGGCTGGAGTTTCGTCCGAAACGGACTTGTCCAAGAAGGACGGTCCCAAGGACATTGCCCCCGAACACATCGCACATCGAGCTTGGCATAAAATCAATCCGAATTTCAACCTCAAGGTTCTGCAGAAGATTTCTCCACCTTTGCTGGACGGTTGGGATCAGATTCATCAGCTCGTGTACGAGATACCTTCGAGTGAGTCCCGAGCGGCCTTCGCCGTTGTTCGTATTTTGAAGGACGAGGCGTTCTTGATTTTGGTCGATGGAGCCGCTTCGACTTTCGAGCGCCGAAGCGCGCAAATTCAGATCGCTGCGCAAAGCTGGAAACCCATTGAGATTCAAACGGAGGACCTTTCCAAAAGTTCCCGCGCGAAGTTCGATGAAAAAAAGGCGCGAGAGTTCAGAGCCTTCGTCAAGAAGGCGATGAAGGACCTCGAAGTTCCAGGAACGGCGATTGCGCTGGTGCAAGATGGCGCCGTGGTTTTTAGAAGTGGGTTCGGCGTAAAAAGACTGGGCGTTCATGAGCAGGTAAAGCCAGAGACGCTTTTCATGATCGGATCTACGACCAAGCCGCTGACGACTTTTCTGACGGCCCGCCTTGTCGATCAGAAAAAGATGGCGTGGGAGGATCCGGTGGTAACGGTGTTGCCTGAGTTTCGCCTCAAGGATGCCGTTTTAACAAACCGTCTTCAGATGCTTCATACGGCGTGCGCTTGTACGGGAATGCCTCGTCGCGATATCGACTTTATTTTTGAATACGATGGAGTCTCCGCCGAGCAGCGAATTGCTCAACTGCAAAACGAAGCGCCGACGACCAAGTTCGGCGAAACTTTTCAGTACTCAAATTCACTCGTCGCGGTGGGTGGATATGCATCCGCACGGGTGTATACGGAAGAAGGAGATCTTGCGACGGCTTACGAGAAAGCGATGAATGACCTCGTGTTTGGGCCGATCGGAATGTCGAGCACGCGTATTCGCGTCGGTAAAGATGTGGCGCATCGGTTGGCGGGGCCTCATGGTCGTAATCTCGACGGGCGTGCGACCGCATTTTCTCAAAAAATCGATAATGCCGTTTATGCTGTCGCGCCGGCGGGAGCCGCGTGGTCGAATATCGACGATCTCGCTCGCTATATGCTTTTGGAGTTAAACAAGGGTGTTTTGCCAAACGGGACGAGGCTGATTTCGGAAGAAGCGTTGCTGAGAAGGCGTATTCCAGGGGTGAAGATGACTGAAACGACGAGTTATGGTTTGGGACTCGTCAATGTCGATGACCGAGGGCTGAAGCTTGTTGAACATGGCGGAAACACGCTTGGCTTTACCTCGGATTTTTTCTTTATTCCCGAAAGCAATATGGGCATGGTGATTTTGACGAACGCGGGAAGCGCGAACCCTTTTACCACGGTTGTTCGGCAAAAGATGTTTGAGCTGGTTTATGGAGCGCGCCCTAAAGCGGAAACAGCCCTCGCTTTCACGATCGAGCAGAGAAAGAAAGGCGAACGAGAGTTCAAAGAACAGCTGGCTTTTGAAAAGGAAGATGCAAGTTGGCTTCGTGAGTTGGTTGGCACTTACCGCAACAAAGATCTAGGCGTCGTGAAACTCACAGAAGGTAAAAAGGGTGAGTTCTTATTCGATGTCGGTGAATGGAGCTCGAATGCAGCTGTCTACAAAGAAAAAGGCGGCGGCAGAAAGCTTGCCCTCGTCAGCGCACCTTGGTCGGGTGGCATCGCGTTTACCGTCGAAACCGATGCGGAGTCGGAGGCGTCTCAGAAGCTTCTTCTTGATGCCGGGCAGTTCAAATTCGAGTTCCTCCGGGAGTCTGTGCCTTAGGGTGTTTTGTCTCGGTGCGAGATGGTTTTAAAACTTGATCGCAATCAAGGAATTTCACTCTGGAGAGGCGCAAGCTGAAGACCAAAAGGAGGTCTTCAGGTGGCTGAGTTTTCATTGGTTTTGATGAAGGGTGATACGGTTCGAGGTGTGGCAGAGCGCATCACGCGAGCCGTAGAGAATTTGACCGTAGATGACTCGCTGGTCATCATTGGGGAAAGAACAGAAGCGGATGCGATAGCCAATGAGATCACGGCTCAAGCGGGTGATCCACGTTCTATAGTCCTTGAATCCTTGTCTCGGAAAGTGCGCGAGATATTCGGGGACAAAGTTCAAATTTCAGAAATTGTCGATAGCCAGTTCCGAGTCAACGTCAAGAAGGCCGGGTCGGGATGCTGCGGCTTTTGTGGAGGAGAGAAAGCATGAGGCTTGATCTGCTGCTTGCGAATCCTTATCGCGCGTTTTTTCCCGCTGCTTGGGCGATGGGGATCTGGGGTGGTTTGGTCTGGGTCTTGTTTTATCTAGGCGGAGCATCGTATCCGGTGCTCGCTCATCCGCAATCGATGGTCGGTGGTTTCCTGTTTGGGCATGTGATGGGGTTTCTGCTAACGGCGGGACCTCGTTTTACAGGGACAGGGCCGTTAAAGCCATTGGAGCTAGTCTCGACATTCAGTCTTTATATCGGACTTTGCGTTGTTTCGGTTCTAAACGACGCCGGGGGCGAAGCGGGATTGTCCGCGGCCACGCTCTTTGGCGTGATGTTCGCCGCGTGTGGGGCGAGTTTGGTTCTCATTCTTGGCGGTCGTTTTTTGAAACGGACAAAGAACCCGCCGCGTGAGTTTATATTTCTCCCTATGGGACTCTTGGCCGTTGTCGTAGGGGCTTTGCTGCGGGCCTTCGGAGTCTTGCCTCTGCTTGCGAATTTACTTCTTTTCGAGGCCTTTATTTTGAGTCTAGTGCTCGGTATCGGGGGACGGCTTGCGCCGTTTCTTCTTGGCTTCGGCACCGATCCGACCCATGCGTCTTCACAAAGGGGCGATCGGAGAGGCGATCAAAGAGCCGATCAAAAAACAAGAGACAAGCTTCTGTGGCCCTATTTGCTTTTGTTTTGGATCACTTATGCTCTTGAGGTTTTTTTGAGCGAATCTGGTGAATCTGTCGGACTCGCGAAACTTCTTCGCGCGACTGTTGTTCTTTATCTTTTGCTGCGTGAATGGCGAATCCTTTCGCGGCCAAAATCCCGCACCAAAC
>JAVFAU010000171.1:0-5012 GCA_034002335.1 Bdellovibrionales bacterium
CGGCATGAGCCGACGATCGATTTTAAACCTGGTTGCGGAGGAACGCTACGATCAGGCGATCGACGATTTGAAAGCTTACCTCGATTCGCTGCCGGAGTATCCAGCGTTTAAGGAACGAGCCGAGCGCTTTGCGACGTATGGTATTGAGTTGATCCAGGCTATTCGCGCAAAACGTAGTTTTCCTGGTTGGAGCACGCTCAATATGTCGAAACAGCGCGATCTTGTAGAACGCGCGATTCATCATTTTGAAGACCTTAAGGCGACGTTGACGAAGATGGAAATGATCGAGCGAGAGGCTCGTATTGAGGACGTGCGCTCGACCGTGTGGGTCGTGAAATCCGTGGTTTATGCGGCGACGGTTTTGCTCGTCCTCGCATTCGTGAAAGAAGCGACGGGTGAGATTATCCCGTCACTTTCCGATTTATTCGAGTCTTCCATCAACTGGATGGTCGACTTCATTTTCGATAAGACAGGTCTTTGAGAGCCGGCTCATAAAAGCTCGGCTCCCGTGCGGCCCATCAGGGGGCTCAATGAAGCGAGCGGTAAACTTGATTCAAGACAGGAATCGACGATCCCGCAGGCAGCGCTTTTCCGTTCACGAAAATCGCCGGAGTTCCCCGCAGATTAAGTGAAGAGCCAAGGCGTGCTTGAGCTTCGACCGCTGTTTTTGCTTCCGTCGAGTCTGTGCATGTTTTGAAGTCTTCTGTTTGCTCGGCTGGGATGCCGATTTCCGCCGCGAGTCCTGGAATCGCATCGCGAACAGCTGTGGCGGTACGCCATTCTTCGAAGCGTGCGAAGATGCGATCGTGCGCTTCCCATCCTTTTTGCGCTTTGTTTTGCGCGCACCATGATATGCGAGCAAGAAGGCAAGACGCGCCGTTGTTTTGTTGAATCGAAGTGTTGCACTCGCCATCAAGCGGCCAAGTGTAGAACTCAAGACGCACGCCCGGGTGGCTTTGCGAGAAAGCTTTGAGTGGCGCCGATGCGAGTTTGCAGTGGATGCAACGGTAGTCGGCAAACTCCACAATCGTCATTTTCGTTTCGCTGCGAGCGGGGCCTTTTACAAGTGGATCCGTTTCAGGAATCTCAAATGGCGGGTTCTGGCTCCATTCTTGGACGGCGGCTTTTGACATCGCGTCGCCGCCTGGTCCCGTGTAACCTGAGCGGAATTGATCGTTCAAGATAAAGCCGGAAATAGCGAAAGCGATTGCGACTCCAAAGAATGAGACCGGTTTGAAACTCATTTCGAGATCGGGTTTGTACGCAAACCATGCGCCCGTCGCCGTCAGCGCCGAAAGCACGTAAGTCGCGATACAGAACAGACATGCAGAGTCGAGTGCGGCGAGCGTAATGCCAGCCATGACGAGCGATGCAAGTACAAGAGTCGCCGCGATGATCAGAAGGTTTGTTCGGTTGGCTTTTCGACTGCCTGGGTCTGTGATGTAGTCCCAGCCGACTAGAACAATGAATGCTATGTTTGTGAGCATTCCCCAAAGTGCCATTGGGACGCCGAGAAACTCGGACCAACGGCTAGCCGATGCGGCGGAACAAGAAAGTTTGCTTGAGATATCGCAAAGCAAGTTTCCGGCGACTTCGCCGTATCTCAGGTCATAGTGCCCTTTAAGCAGATAGGCGTGGACGGCCGCTGCGATAAGCGCGGAGCCGACGGCGAGCCATTGCCAGAGCTTGCGGTTTTGATGTGCTGAGTGAGATCGATTCGAAGCTGTCATCATGGGTTCCTTGTTTGCCATCGTGTTTTGGGTTCCATCCTGAACGGAATCGGAGGTTGATGGCAAGGGTTTCGAGCCGCAAGATATTGAGAACATGGATCGTGAGTGGTTGAAGGCCCGCCGGGCCCTTTTGAAGTCGGTTAAGGAAGATGTGCGTCGACGCTTGGGGGATGACCCACAAGAGTTGAAAAGCTACGAACTCGAGGCAAAGCGTCTGGCTCGTCAGCGTTATCGCATTTCATCAAAATCTGAAATCCTGGCGGAGATTGAATTCGCAGACATTGTTTATGGCGGTGACTTTCATGCGCACGGCCCGGCTCAGCGTACACACTATAAAATCTTAAGACATCTCGCGCCGGACCGTCCCGTCGTGCTGGCTATGGAGTGTTTTGAAATCCGCGCTCAGAAGTTCATTGATCTGTTCCTTAAGGGAAAGCTCACGGCGGATGAGTTGAAAAAACGAGTGAAGTGGGATGAGCGATGGGGATTCGCTTTTAAAAATTACTGCGCGCTTGTCGAGCTTGCGAAGAAGCGCGGCTGGCGGGTTGAGGCCATCGGTGTTCCGCAGGGTGCAACAATTGGGCGCGGTGGTTTAGAGCGCCAAGACCAGGCCGCGGCAAAGAGAATCAAGGAGCTAATGCTCCGGCAGCCCGGAGCCCTGATCTATGTCATCATCGGAGAGCTTCATCTGACGCATCTACCGGAACGTGTGGCGCAGGAGTTCCGACGCGCGAAACGTGCGCGCGAAGTGGCGATCCACATTAACGCCGAATCGGTTTACTTTCAGTTGGCTACAAAAGGGCTTGAGCACAGCGTAGATGTTGTCCGTTACTCCGGCGACGACATGACACGCTTTAGTGTTTTAAGCTCGCCTCCGTGGGTTCCTTGGCAAAGCTATTTGCTTCATTTGGATAAGGCCATGGAGCTTGAGTTTGAAGACGAAGATGAAAGTGATGAAGAGGATTTCGATCCGACGGATCACGTGCGCCGTCTGGCTGAATGGATTGCCGGGGACTTGGGGTTGAAGCAGGTTTTGGCCAAGAACAAGATGGCGGATCTCGCGGTCTATGGCGCGAGTGACGCCAAGCTTTGGCGGAAAATCGAATCGAGTTTAGGGGGTGAGTCGCGCGCGCGAGAAAGGGAGTTGGCCCGAAGACTCTTGCTCCGGGGGCATAGTTTTATGTTGCCCGAAGCGGGTGTCGGGTGTCTTGCGCAGATGACGGTGAACCACGCGTCTCACTTGGCGAGTGAATATCTTCAGATGAGGGCCAGCGGTCGAAAACGTCAGACGTGGCGATTTCCGCGTGATTTTCAGGCGGCGATTTTGGTTGAGGCGCTCGCGTATTTTGGCTCGAAGCAGGTTAACCACAAGCGCCAGGCCGAAACATTTTCGGACCTTCGCGGGCAGTTACAAATTATTCCACCTACGGACGAAGGTCGGGATGCGCTGCGACTGGCGCTTGATCAGAGAATGAGCGAACTCGTGTACTTTCACCAGGGCCGCCGCCGAAAAAGACGTGTAAAGCCGCTTAGAACCGTCAGTTACCTCGAGGCGGCTTTAATTTTGGGTCGAATGATGGGTGAAAGGTTGTATGGCGCGTATCGAGCTCGTAAGATTTCAAGAAGGGATGTCGCGTCTTTGTTCAAGACCGATGTCTTAGGACGTGAGTTCAGTCGTGAATACGATGCGATCGTCGTTAAATTGGCGCGAGCGGTGGGAACGGAAATCTCGCCTGCTCCGAGCGGAGTTATGACGGTGAAGGCTCGCCGCGAACGTCTCTAGAAAACGTCTCTAGAAAACGTCTCTAGAAAACGTCTCCGGAAACGTCTCTAGAAACGTCTTTGGGGATGTTTTTCTGAAGATGTGTTTTTTTAAGTAGTGTGCGGAGTCACTGTTTAGGGCTGAGAGTTAGGGCTGAGAGAAAGGACATGGATGTCTCAACGAGCGACACAAGCTTGGTATATAAGTCGAAATGGCGAGGCCAGTGGGCCTTTTGCGACCGAACTTGTGCGAGCGATGTTGAAAGAAGGGCAGCTGCAACCTCTCGACCTTGTTTTCCGAGAGGGGGAACCTGAGTGGCGTCCTGCGCGGTCTTTTCGCGAGTTGAAAAGTGGCGGCGGTTCGACGTTAGTCACGGACTCTGTTGGCGAGCTGTTCAAAGACTCGGAAGATCTTAAAGGCGAAGCCCACACGGGCGTTGCTCATGGCAAAACCCCAGGTTGGATTGTCTTAAAGACACACAATAGCACGTATCTTCAAGACGGACCCTATTCGACGCAGACGATTCTCGAGGGTTTGCGAAAAGGCGACTTCCAGTACTCGCAGTACGCTTGGCACGCGGGCATGACTCAATGGATGCGTATCGGTGACTTGCGTGAGTTTGATCGAAGATCAAAGGCTCGAGAAAACATGCCGCATGTTCCGCCGCCATTGCCTGACCCCGTCGAGGTCGTTTTGCTAGAGAACGATTCGGACGCGGATGCGGAAGAGTTCCATGTTGCGATGAGATCCGGCGCGGGGTTTGATTTCACGCCCCCGCCGATTGATGTCGGACGAGATCTCAATGTAACGCAACTGGGAAGCGCCGCGATTGGTGGAGCCGCAGCCGATAGCCCCGAAGAACGGGCTTCAGAAGCCGTCTCGCTTGTGGTCTCGACGCCGAATCTCGCATCGGTTCCTTGGGAGCAAGAAGGGTTCGAGCATTCAGGCGTGTTTGCGAAGTCCGTCGAATTGTCCGACGACGATGAAGGCGACGAATACGGCATGAAGGAGTTTGTCGCGCACAGCGCTCCTCCCGGCGCTCCCGAAGTGTATTCCGATGAGTATCCGGATCCACTTATGGAGGCTGCGATCAATCGCACTCCGACGCCAGTGCATCAGGGTGTGAATCAGCCGTTCGTGCCGGCGCCCGTCGCAAATGTGGAGTATCGCGATAGCTGGATGAAGTGGGGACGCTTTGCTGCGGGTGGTGTTCTGCTGGCTTTGATAGGAGTTTTCGCGCTTCATTTGGCGACTCACGAAGAGAGCGCGCTCGTGCGCTCGGTGGGGCCTGAAGCGGTGGAGCAGAAGGCTGTTTCGAGTTCTGAACCCAAGGTGGCTGAAGCGACGAATACGGGCGAGGTTGTTGCGGAGAAGTCCGCGGTAGAGACGTCTTCAGCCTCAGGCACGCCTGCGAATGTCGAACCGGGTGGGGGTGTTTTAGAAAGGGTTTCGAGGGTTTCTGGGCCGCCGGCGCCGACAGCGGCGGACTCAAGTGCGGGTTACAAGATCACGGGTATCAA
>JAVFAU010000172.1:0-4997 GCA_034002335.1 Bdellovibrionales bacterium
CATCGGGTAAACGAACGAGTCGATGCTGCTTCGACCGAAGCCCAAGACCGTGACGAGCCAACCCGTAAAAGACGTGCCCAGGTTCGCACCGAGAACGATGCCAAGAGAGTTTGAAAGCGTGATGATACCCGCACCCGCAAACGCAATCACCATGAGCAAAACGACAGCGCTGCTCTGAAGCACGATCGTGGCCAAAGCACCGTTTAACATGGCAAGCAGTCGGTTCGACGTGTACTTTCTTAGAAAAAGCTTAAATCGCTTTCCCGCAAGCTCCCCCATTGCGTCTTCAAGACGAAGCATGCCGTAAAGAAAAAGACCTAGACCCGCGATGAACTTCCAGATGTCGAACGATTCCATTCATTCACCCTAAATCAAGATGTAGACGGAAGCAAAATTCGCAAGCGCGCACCCAGCCCCACACCCAGCCTAATCAGTTGCCTCTTAAAGTCTCTTCGATTGAGATGTTTTGATGCACAACCGATTCGCTCACGTCTTTCCGTTTGTTTTCGTACTCGCTTTACTGTCCGGCTGTTCCACTCTGCCCGAAAAGCCTCCTACGCCCCATGCCGAGGTCCCTCGCGCAGAAAGCCCTCGTACAGAAAACACCCAAACTTCAAGCCCGACACAAATTCCAAAAGGTTTCTCGCTTGAAGGGCTCGAACTGCCGACCGCAAAAAAAACTTTTCTCGACCACAACCCAGCGTCATCGCTTCAGACGGTCCAAAAAACTGGTTACACCGCCCTGTATAGCTCCAAGCATCGTATTGCGACCTGGGTCGCCTATCGCCTTCCTAAAGCCAAAGCCCTTCTCAAAAAAGTTCCACGCAAAGATCGCTTTCATAAGGACACCGCACTCATGAACGGTGTCGCGCCAAATGAATACGCAAAGTCTGGCTACGACCGCGGGCACCTTGCTCCGGCCGAAGACATGCGCTGGTCCGCCGATGCGATGTACGACTCGTTTTCGATGGTCAATATGACGCCTCAATCCCCATCTTTGAATCGTGGCGTCTGGAAACAAATCGAAGAGCGCGTTCGCGAATTCGCCCTCGGGCACGACGAGGTTTTTATCGCGACAGGGCCTGTTCTTACCGAAAAATGCCTTCGACATATCGGAAAAGGCGTCTGCGTGCCTCAGCACCATTTCAAGGTGGTGCTCGCGCACGCGGGAAGCTTTAAAGCCATCGGCTTTATCGTTCCTCAGGATGCAAAAGGTTCGTTTGAGTCGTGGGTTCAGACTGTGGCAGAAGTCGAGCGCAGAACAGGGCTCGACTTCTTCTCAAAACTTCCCGACGCTCTTGAAACTCAGGTCGAGAATAAAGCGGACTTAAAAAACTGGCTAAGTGGAACCGGGGAAGTTCGTACGCCAGCGACGAAACCAGTATCGAACTAGCTTACTGGATCGTGAAGACTGGTTCGAATGCAGGAACATCAAACGCGATTTCACCGACTTCGCCAGACGCCATTTGAATCGATCCGTCAGCTTGACGAATCACCTTCATCGAAGCTTGGTCACCGTTTGGACCGACCATGAAAACCTGCGAGCGAACCGCGCCCGACATCAAGCGAATGAGAAGGTTCGAAACTTCCGTCACACGGTAGACTGCGCTCGAACCATCAGCTGCTTGGAACTCAACCGCGCCCATTGTTGAAGCGGGAATTTCGTCTTGAACATGGCCCATGCAAACGGCTTCGAGCCCCGATGCGGCCTGACCGTCTTGAGTGACCTCACCGCAAGACATTGGAATGAATGTTCCTGATTCGCGAAGCGATGCTTCCGCAGAAGCCGAAACGAAGGTCGCAACCAAGAAAACGCCGAGAAATGAGAAGTAGCCGACGAGAACTGTGAGAACTGACAAGATAGAGCGTTTCATAAATCCCCCCAAGAATGTGTGTGTCGTTCGTTCTTCTTTTGTGATCTGCCCCCACTGCATTTCAACTACAGTGCCAAGACTTATGGGGTCCCAAAGAACGACTTATGTGAGCATGAAATAGCTCCAAAGCTCATATATTCGAGATAGAGGCCTCTTCAGAGGGTCAAGACCCTGAATTCCACGGCCCAGCTTTCCCAGGTGGTTCAATTTTAAGGTCCCTGATTGGGTCCAAAGACTCGAACTGGAACTGGAAGTTAAGGTTTTATGAGTGACCAAACGACTCATGCCCACTTGTTCGACAGCATCAACAGCCGCCCTCTGTTTTAAAGGCCGCTTGCGTGGCCCACGTCTTGAACATCTTTGGCCTGAACTGGGGCTCAAATTGGGAGGGGGCGACATGCGTGCTCACATGACTTTTCGTGTTAATGGCAATGGCTCAAACTCGGGCAAAAGCTCTGGTGATCTCTCGCGGAGAATACCAGAGGGGCAATCGTTTGAAGCGCGAGCTACGAGTATCCTCAAAATGAGACGCGAGCGCGATCGTCTCTTTCTTCTCATCGCGTACTGCCTTGTGGGCTTGTTCTTTAGTTTCTCGAGCGTCGCTCTCGCTTCGGATTCATTCTCCTTTCCTGGTCTCAGCTCTCAAGAAGTCTGCGTGAACTCCTACAAGGAAATGGAAACGTCTTCGTCTGAAATTTTACGAAACGCGATGCCCAGAATCCGAGGCAAATCCTTTACGAATAAATCAAATGGCACGCATCTCAAATTCAAAGACGACGACCGCCTTATGCTCACCTACTACTCGACGACTGGTGACAATGACGATCAGCTTGAATTCCGCGAAGGAGCTCTTCGGATCTGCGAAAAGAACAAACGTGTCAGTATTTCGTCCGCGGCGACCGGCAACCTTCATATTCACATCGCCGATGACGGCTGCTTCCGCATCCAGGGTATGGCCGCGACACTCGCAGGCCCCGGGCCAACGACTTTTTGTCCGGGAACGATGCCCGCGAAAGTCGCGACGGCTCTAGAGAACTCCAATCGAAAACTTGCCGGCACCCCGAACGGCGGCTCACCCATTCAATCGTCTGCGGTCGCGCGATGAAGACTCGGATCGCAGGTACGATCATGTTGATCAGTGGCCTGCTTGTGGGACCGATCTCACAAGCAAACCCGGGTTCGGCGCCCCAAATACTCGCAGCCCCCGGATGGAGCTACCAAGCAACGAGCGAGCGATCACTTTTGCGATCACACCCTAAAGAGGTGGGGTTACTGCAGGAAACGAAAACGCCCTCACTTTTTATGACGGCCCCCGTTGTCGTCATCCACGCAAAAGATCTTTCAAACCGAACCGGATCGGCTCAAATAAATCGCCTCGAAGCGGAGCTCAAGGCTTTCGCCGCACGTCACCGCCTCGAGAAAAACAAACCTTCATTCATGAACAAGAAAATCATCGAGGGCGTTCCGACAATTGAAACCGAATACGGTGGCAATCGTTGGATCTTCGTAGGGACACATCACGATCACGTCGTGATTATTTCCGCGGAAGCGCGTGATGAAAAGCCACCCGCCTCCGCACGCGACGAGTTCTTTAAAATGGCGCGCGACGTGCTTGCGAACATGGTCACAAAGAGGGAGTGATCCCCGAGAGGCTCATGGCTCATCACTCTTGATCGGGCGCCGGAGGTTCTCCACCCCACTCTCCTGATTCAAACTTTTCAATTTCCCAAAGCTTCGCGTACTTTAAAAAAATCGAGTACGATGCTCCCACGGAAATCACGAAGCCCGCCAGGCCGTCTAAAAAACCACGCTTGATCACGTACGTCTCAAGAAACTTCGAAACAGGTTTCACGAGAAGCTTATGAAAGCGAAACTTCTCACCCTTCGCCTTCAGAGCCTCCGCCCCAAGACCGGAATAGCGATTGTTCGTCGCCACCTGCTCGTCATGTCGCGCAAACGGATAATGCAAGATCGCTCCCTTTAAGGATTCAATCTTCGCCGCGTCCACGCGTTCATGCACCTGACCGCCAATCCACTTCGCTCTTCCGCGATGAAAAAACCGAAGCTGCCAATCCGGATACCAACCGCCGTGACGAATCCAACGTCCAAGATTCCACGTCATTCGCGGACTGCGATAACCATCGACTCGAGCCAGGGCCGTCGGGGATGCGGCAAGTGCGATTATCTCTAAACGCAATTCGTTCGATAATGCCTCATCGCCGTCGAGCGAAAGGACCCAATCGTGCTTGGCAAGATCTGTTGCGTATTGTTTTTGCGCCGTGAACCCTCTCCACGCCTCTCTTGTCTCTTCGACGACTCGCGCCCCAAGCTCACGCGCGATTTTCACCGTCTCGTCCGAAGAGCCCGAGTCTAAAACGACGATATCTTCGCAAAAAGAAGCCGAGCGAATAGCTCGCGCGATACCGCTTGCCTCGTTCAAGGTGATGATGACCAATGAAATGGGAAGTTTAGAATTCGACACGCCCTGTAAAGGTGGCAAGTACACGAGCGGTTGTCAAATCGCCATAAATGAAATGAGATAGCGCCATAAGGCCCGAGCCGAAGATTTGAGCCGACCGAGGAGTCCTCTATGATGAAACTGAAGAATACCCAAGAATGCGCATCGTATCAAAACCGTACCGTAAACGTATCGTCTGAAACTTTGAAGACGTCGCTACGATCCAAAATCCGCACATCACTTTTCACTCTGATCGCAAGCGCGACACTGTTGAGTGTCCAGCCGGCTTCCGCTTATTACGCGACTCTCGATAACGGCGAAGTGCTCAAGCGCGATCAGTTTCAAGCGATGTTCTCTCCACAAATCATCTTGAGCGAATTCGATGGCGCCAATTTCACGGGCCGACTCGATATGGGCCTCGCCGAAGGCATCTCCGCCCGTGGCGTCCTAGGCTTCGGGGAGATCGATTTTCAAATCGGTGGACTCGTGAAGTGGATTCCTTTTCCCGACACGACATCACAGCCCGCAATTGGCTTTGAAAGCGGCCTGATTTTATCGCGCATCGGAGATATCACTCAGTACTCGATTCGCTTCCACCCTTTGGTGAGCAAAAAACTTGAGACCGAAGTGGGGGACCTTATCCCTTACGGCTCACTCCCGCTTGG
>JAVFAU010000173.1:0-4997 GCA_034002335.1 Bdellovibrionales bacterium
GATCTCTGAATACCGCCTGGGCGCAGTTCGTATCCGTACTCAAGAATTTTTCCTGATTTCGCATCCGCTTTCTCTTTCGCAAGAACGGCTTTTTCGAAATCATTGATGCGCGTGAAATAGCTGTCCACGAGAGGTTTGAAACCCCGACCGAGGATCGTTTTGAAGTCCTGTTCTGGCGAGAACAAGAAGTGACCGACAGAACGTTCAGTCGCGTTGAATTCGCGCGCCTGGTTCAGGTTGCTTTCGTCTTTTACCAAGAAGCCGTGAAGCGTTTCCATCAACGAAATGGGGTCGCCGTTGCTATCGAGCAAGAACCCGCGCAATTTATCCTTTGGATAGCGCGCCGTCGTGCCAAGAAGTTGCAGGTAAGTCGTATCCTTCTTGAGCTGACCACCATTTTCGGTCAAAGACAGCATTTCGATTATGCGCGCCGTTTCGTTAACGATTTCCGCGGCCGAAACCGAATGAGTCGTCATCGGACATGCCGAAATATTGGAATTCCCTTGGCATGAACTCGCGTTCGTATCGAAGATTTCGATCGTGCCGACTTTGTACAGCTCAACCAAAAGCTTGAGACGATTGATAAGTGGCACCGGGTCTGAAGTCGTGCTTAACCAACGAATGTACGACGAGGGTGACGGGTTGAAACTGCGTAACCCGTTTTGAACAAAAGCCTCTTCGGACTCATCGTATGCGATGGGTACGAGTTTGCGCTCGCGCCAAAAGCTTGTGTCCGTAAGGTCCGACGGCATCACGACGCGAACGTTTGGCGCGACTTTTTGAAGGTGCATGCGCATACGAAGCAGAACGTCGAGTTCGGCGTAGATATACTCATCCGTCGAGATATGGCCGACTGGACGGTAGTTCTGCGCGCTGTTGAGCCCTTGAAGGCCCAGCGTTGAGCGCAAGTATTCATCGGATTCTTTGGTCACATCGGACGCGCCGCTATTGCGAAGCGCTGTCATCTGCGCCCAAACCTCGCGAAGATGTTGGCGTTCGAGTTCAAGAATTTCATTCTGGCGATCGATTTCGATCGCCAGAGCTTGGTCAAGACAGCCCGATAGAGTCTGATTCCAACGGATCACTTCTGTCAGATACTCAGACTGAATGCGGCGAATGCTGCTCATGTAAGAGTTGATCTGAGTGCGCACGGCTTCACGAGCACGTTGGTCCGTGCCGGACTTTTCAAGGTGCTTCTCAAGGAGATTCACCATGATTGTGACGAAGTCGAGTTTACGACGAAGACTGCCGTTGATCGTCTGTACTTGCTCGACCAGACGGCCGCTATGGAAGCGCCAAGCGTCGAAAGAGACTCCGGTTTGCGATCCGACGTAAACGCCGTTTGAGATCGTCGAAAAGTTGATGGCAAGCGTATTGCCGCGTGTTCCTGGCTTAATACCACGGGCGATCAAGTCCGAGTCCTGGCGACAAACGCCAAGGAATGTCGTCATGTTGTTGGACTGCCGCATATCGCGACGCAGGCTTTCGAGCGCCGTTTCAAGATCGATACGATCGGAGTCGAGGAATTTCCCGACGACGACTTCGAAGAAACGTGCTTCATCGAGTTTCTGTGTTGCAGAAACCGAGAAGGCCTTGAATGTTTCCGTCTTAAGGGCGAAAAGGAACGCGTAAAGCGTTTCGATGCGCTTTAATGCTTCGCCGTCGTTTCCGAAGTTGAAGAGCGGACGCATGCGGCCATCGAAGAACCATGTGATGATGTCCGCCGAGTCGATCTCGAAGCGTCCGAAGAACGTGTAAACTTCGAGTTTGAACTTTGCTTCAGCCAGGAAGTACGCCATAAGCATCATGTTCGGATAGACCGAAAGGTACTTGATGTTACGACGAATGCTCGTCAGCATCTGATTGACGTTTCGGAACTCATCCGTATAGAGCGACTCGTCCGAAGACTTCAGGTTTCGGTCAAGGAACAATTGAATGCGTTCGATGCGGGCCAGAAGCTGGTTCCACTGGGTCGAAATAGGATACGACTTTTCAACCGCGTTCTGAAACAGCGTCGTCGAAGACCACTCGCGATTCGAATACATTTCGCTCATGTAGCGATTTGTTCGCACGATCTGAGCCGCGATCTGGATTTTAATATAGTGTTCGGCTGTCGTCAGGAGAGCTTTCGAATTACGACGGCTCCCTTGCCAGATTTCACTCGCGTCGTCAGGTGTTAGGTGATCGCCGAAAATGCGATCGATCATGAAGAAGTATTCATCTCTTTGGAAGTCGTCTGAAAGTAGAAGATTCCGCCAGAGCTGCGCTTCTTGTTCTTTCAACGTCATCACGATCGACGCGAACGAAGCGTCGAGAGATTCATTAAGATCATTTAGATTACTTTCCGTCGTCTCCTGCGAAACCTTGATCGATTCCTGCAGCGAAGACGAAAGCTGTCCGTCTTTACCGCGGTAAAGGAAGTTTTTCGCGGCAAGCGAGAGCATGCGCGTGGCGGCCTGTCCGAATGGATTGTCGACTCGGTGAGAGTAGTTCCAAGGAGAGAACGCGTTCACGAACTCCTCGAATTGACTGCGGAAGCTTGGATTCGAGAGGTCCGGGTTAAAGCGGTTGAGAATGAGTTCAAACACTTCGGAGTGACGCACTAAAAGCTCACGCTCGCGCGAGCCGACAGTCGAACGGCCAAAAGCCTCCGCATATTCGGCTGCACGTGCGAGATAAAGGAACTCAAACTGCGTATCTGCGATACGATTGCGAAGATCAAATGCCACGCCAAGGCGGCGATAGTAGAGGCGAACCAGACCGTCGCGTGCTTCCGAACCACGTTTGAGCATGTCGATTTGATCGTTAAGGCTCTGCGCCCAAAGCTCCATGATTTTCGCGGAGTTTGCGTCGCTTCTGTAAAAACCGATGTTGTTACAGCCGCGCATCGAACCGTCACAGCCGGATTCAATCATCTCGCCGGCTTCTTTCAGCCATGGAGCGGCCTGTTTAAGTCCTTCCGGACCAGAGGTCGCAAGATCGACGAGTGTGCGATTGAACGCCGTCAAAGCTGAACGCATTTGTTTGGTATGAGCCTGGCGTGGGTCTTCGACGTAGGCTGAATTGAGAATGAACGGACGCAGCGATTTCATAATCGCGACGCGATCGAAATTCGAAAGACCGACGTTTCCGGAAACACGAGCCGACTCGATGCGTGCATTGATCGAATCTGGGTCAAGCTTGCGCAAGGCTTCGACATCAACCGTTGCGATCGCAGTCGGAGTCACGATTTCGTCGCCGACAACGGGACCTTCGTGTTTTGTGACAGGGACCTCTCGTTTCGCGCAGGCGATGCCCACTTGGCCAATCAAGGCGGCGATAAGAAGGACCTGTGAACGAGTCAGTGTTTTCTCTGAGCGTTTTGTAGGTTTCATGTTTGGTCCTCTCATTACTTCACCAAGTAGTCCAAGACTTCGGGCAAGAAGTATCCGTTCATCAATCCAGCCGACGAAACGATCAGGCCGACTCCGCGAAGCGCGTTTTCGCAATGCTCGGGAGCGGGTCCCGTGCCATTCGCATTTTTGCGAAGCGCGTAGAACGTGTTGAAGTTGTCGCGAACGGAGTCGAGGAAGCGCAGTTGCTTTTCCTTGTCGCTCGCGATGCCGTCCATCACAAGGAAACCAGGGAAACTCGCTTGGTCTTCTTGACTATTAAAGTAGCTGGCAAGACCGTTGTTGTCGCCACGAATACAGCTATCAAGCGTGCTGTTATGAAGCTTCTCAAGGCGGGCTTTCACGCTATGAGCCGCAAGGATATCGTCGTGTTTGTCGTCGTATTCGATATGGTAAGCCCATGCGTACGCGACGTCGTTCGACAAGAACATCAGCTTTGTCACCGGATAGACGAAGTTACGGCTCGTCGGACGAACGATCAACTTTCCGCCCGGAAGGATGAACGCCTCGGGAATACGTTGCGTACGGTCCGTTTGCGGATCGTAAAGTTCACCCTCGAAGTGAGTCACGCGTGATTTGTCCTCACGAGTTTTCATTTCGAGAATGATAGCTTTGATCGATAGACGGAAGTTTGTTTGGTTACGAATGTTCTCGATAAAATCCTTCGGCATACGCGTCGAATCGTTCGCGTAAAGCTGTTGATTGATAAAGTAGCCCATCGAAAGGATGGGACGTCCGATGGTCGCGGAAGACCCCGAGTTCGAAGCGAACTTCAGGTTCTTTTCGGCCGACATCGCAAGCGCTTCTGTGAATTCCAGCGGATAGAGCGATGAGTACGAGAACAAGCCGTCGGCACTCGCGTAGCGAGGGATCGGGAACATCCAACCGCCGAGCATCGCATAAGGATACGGCGTCGTGAGCGCGTTCATCGCGGACAATTTAAGCGGAAGCACCGAGAGTGCGGTGTGCGTTCCAAAGACACGCGAGTAGTCCGGAGTCGCATCGCCACCGGTCAAGCTCGCTGCAACGGACGCGTTATCCCAGTTCATACGCGAGCGATCAGGGCCCGGTATGATCAAGAGGTTCATCATCTCTTTAACCGCCATGCGATTGACTTGGCAGAGTTTCTTTAACTCGGTATTCGAGTCAAAGAGGTTCGTGAGTCTGCGGCTGCCTTCGATTTCCCCCGTACAAACACGAGAGAACTCGTAAAGGTCTCGTTCACTGTTTGAAATCGAGCGAATTTCGTCGGCGAATTTCTGGCGCATGTGATCGTAGAACGTGCGCACGCGTCCAAGCGTCGAGAGAGCTCGGTACCAGAGAACGCCTTCGGCTTCCGCCGTGTTGGCGCCGCGCGAGTCCGTGAAGGCGTAAATTCTTGAAACCATGTTCGCATTGAGGTCGTCGAAGTATCCCTTCACGATCGTTTCCGCATCGTGGCCGCGATCGAAGCGATTGCAGTAAGGGTCCGCGCTGAAAGTCGCATCGAAGTCGTTACACTGCGGAAAGTACGACGTCACAAAGTCGGGCTTCGCAGGGTTACGGGCGGGGATCACTCCATTTGCCGGAACTTTTGCGAACGTGAAATCCTCGTCCCCCGAACGG
>JAVFAU010000174.1:0-4990 GCA_034002335.1 Bdellovibrionales bacterium
GAGAAGATGAATCTTCCATGAGCGTCGCGTTTCGTTGATTTCGATCTTAAAGTTTTTGTCGCCTGCGTCGGTTCCGAGTGTTGCTTCGAAAAACATGGTCGACTCCTTATTGGTCCCGCAGGCTGTTTGCACGGCCTACGGACTTCCAGCGGCTTGTTGTGTTGTAGTCTGAAACCGACTTTGCCTTCTTGTCGTTGTAGGCGGCGATGGCCGCTGTGATTAAGAAGACATGGTCGTCGACCTGGCGGAAAAGCTTTGGAATCTTGATCTCCAGATCTTTGTCGCAGAATTGCGTTGTGTAGGTGCCGTCGATGAACTTCGGCGCCTGCAAGATCGATTTGTGGAGAAGAATGTTCGTTTTGATGCCGGTGAGCGTGAACTCGGTCAGCGCGCGATCCATACGGGCGATCGCGATTTCACGAGTCGGTCCCCATGCAATGAGCTTTGCGACCATTGGATCGTAATAGATGGGGACTTCGTATCCCGGATAAACGTAAGAGTCCGTGCGAATGAACGGGCCTTGCGGGTGACGGCAGCGAAGAATCAAACCTGGGGACGGAACGAACGTGAACGGATCTTCGGCGCAGATGCGGGCTTCGATGGCGTGACCAGTTTGCTTAACGTCTTCTTGTTTGAAGCTAAGCGGGCGCCCGAGCGCCACGAAAATCTGCTCGCGCACGAGATCGATGCCCGTCACCATTTCCGTGACAGGGTGTTCGACCTGAAGGCGCGTGTTCATTTCCATGAAATAGAAATCTTTTGTCACGTTGTCGAAAATGAACTCGAACGTGCCAGCTCCGATGTACTGAATGGCCTTTGCGGCTTTGACAGAGACATCGCCGAGGCGGGTGCGCACGTCCGGTGTGACCGAAGGCGATGGGCATTCTTCGACGAGTTTTTGGTTACGACGTTGTACGGAGCATTCGCGCTCGAAAAGATGAACGACGTTGCCGTGGGTGTCGCCGAAAACCTGCACTTCAACGTGCTTCGGGTTTTGAATGAAGCGTTCGATGTAAACGGTGTCGTTCTTAAAGTAGTTAAGACCTTCCGAGCGAGCCGCACGATATCCGCTTTCAAGCTCTTCTATCTTGTGGACGACGCGCATGCCTTTTCCGCCGCCACCAGCCGTGGCTTTGATCATCACGGGAAGGCCGATTTTTTCGACGACTTTTTTCGCGTCTTCGATGGTGTCGACCGGTCCGCCTGATCCTGGAACAGTGGGAACGCCCGCATCGCGCATGAGCTTGATCGCCGAGATCTTGTCGCCCATTGCATTGATGTTTTCAGGCGTTGGCCCGATGAACGTTACGCCGGCCGCTTTAAGAGCCGCCGCGAACTCCGTGTTCTCGGAAAGGAAACCGTAACCCGGGTGAACCGCGTCCGCGCCCGAAGTTTTTACCGCCTCCATGATGCGATCGATGTTGAGGTACGAATCTTTCGATGGCGCTGGTCCGACATTGTAGGCCTCGTCTGCGAGACGAACATGAAGCGAGCTGCGATCCGCATCCGAATAAACCGCGACCGATGCGATGCCGAGTTCGCGGCAGGCACGGATTACGCGCAACGCGATTTCTCCGCGGTTGGCGACCAGAACTTTTTTAAACATAGGCTTTTCTGACATGTTTGACTCCAAGCTCTCAAGCAGGCCGCTTAAAGCGGGATGTTTCCGTGTTTCTTGGGAGGATTCGTGTCGCGCTTGTTCTTGAGCATTTCAAGAGCGTCGATCACGCGACGGCGAGTCATCGCGGGCTCAATGACCTCGTCGATGTATCCAAGTTCAGCCGCGACGTACGGATTCGCGAATTTCTCTTCGTAATCGGCGACAAGCTTCGCTTTTTCAGCAATGGGATCTTTCGCCTTTTTCATGGCTTCGCGGAAAATGATATTCACCGCGCCGTCCGCGCCCATGACCGCGATTTCAGCAGTCGGGTAGGCGAGGTTCACGTCGCCGCGAAGATGCTTCGAACTCATAACACAGTACGCACCGCCGTAGTTCTTGCGCGTGACGATGGTGACCTTCGGAACGGTCGCTTCGGCGTAAGCGTAAAGAAGCTTCGCCCCGTGTGTGATGATACCCGCCCATTCTTGATCCGTTCCCGGCAAGAAGCCCGGTACGTCGACGAAAGTGACGATTGGAATATTGAAGGCGTCGCAGAAGCGGATGAAGCGAGCGGCTTTGCGCGAAGCTTCGATGTTCAAGCAACCCGCGAGCACGGCTGGTTGGTTTGCGACGATACCGACCGAGCGGCCGTTGTAGCGCGCGAAACCGACGATGACGTTCTTCGCGAAGTTCGAGTGGATTTCGAGAAAGTACCCTTCGTCGACCGTCATCTTGATGAGCTCAAGCATGTCGTACGGTTTTTTGGGGCTGTCTGGGATGAACGAGTTCAAAGCTTCTTCGATGCGGTCCGGACGATCCTTGGTTGGAACGATCGGTGGATCGTCCACGTTGTTCGCAGGGAGGAAGTTCAGAAGTTCGCGGATAAGAAGAAGGCAGTGCTTATCGTCGTTCGCCGCAAAATGCGCGACACCCGACTTCGATGAGTGAACGGTCGCACCGCCGAGCTGTTCTTTGGTTACTTCTTCGTGTGTGACGGTCTTAATGACGTCGGGACCCGTGACGAACATGTAGCTCGTGTCTTTCACCATGAAGATGAAATCTGTGATGGAAGGCGAATAAACCGCGCCGCCCGCGGAAGGCCCCATGATGGCGGTGATTTGCGGAACGACTCCGGAAGCCATGGTGTTGCGCAAGAAAATATCGGCGTAACCAGCAAGAGCTTCGACGCCTTCTTGAATACGCGCGCCGCCCGAATCGTTGATGCCGATGACGGGTGCGCCGTTTTTCATGGCCATGTCCATGATCTTAAGAATCTTGTTGGCCTGCGTGCGCGACATTGAACCGCCGAACACGGTGAAGTCTTGTGAATAAGTGTAAACGAGCTTGCCGTTGATACGGCCATACCCGGTGATGACGCCGTCGCCATGGATTTTTTTATCGCCCATTCCGAAGTTCTGCGAACGGTGTGTGACGAAACGATCCATCTCGACAAAGCTGCCCGGATCGAGTAGGACGTCGAGGCGTTCGCGCGCTGTGAGGCGTCCACCTTCTTTGTGCTTCGCAAGACGTTCTGCTCCGCCACCGGCCAACGCGGCTTCATTCAAAGTTTCGAGTTCCGCGACGCGAGCTTCTGTCGTTTTCGGCTTCGGTTCGATGTTCATCATGTTTGAACTCCTATTTGGGTTCTTAAAAAGTTCTTTTTAAATTTTGTTTCAAAACCAAAAGAGGCTCGATTCAATCGAGCCTCATCGTCCATAACCTAACTACGGGTATGATCTTCCGTAGAGACGAGGGAACGGAATCGTTTCGCGTACGTGCTGAAGACCGCAGATCCAAGAAACCGTGCGCTCGATGCCAAGGCCGAAACCGGAGTGCGGGAACGAACCGTAGCGACGCAGGTCCAAGAACCATGCGAAGTCTTTTTCTTGAAGGTCATGTTCTTTAATTTTGCGACGAAGAGTCTCGACGCTCTCTTCGCGCTGCCCGCCTCCGATGATTTCTCCGTAACCTTCCGTCGCCAAAAGGTCGCAGCTCATCGACTTGCCCGGCTGGCTTGGATCTTCCTTCATGTAGAAGGCCTTGATCGCGGCTGGGTAGTGGTGAACGAAAACAGGTTTCTCGAATTTCGATGAGACAATGGTTTCGTCAGGCGCGCCGAAATCGTCGCCAATGATGAAATCGGGGTTTTCTTTTTTGATGATCAAGGCGGCTTCATCGTAGTGAAGGCGAGGGAATGAACCCTTGATCGGCTCGAGCTTTGAAGTGTCGCGCTCGAGAGTTTTTAGTTCTTCAGGACGGTTTTTGAGAACGCGTTGGACGATGTACTCGACGAACTGTTCGGCGAGTTCCATGTTGTCGTAGAGATCGTTGAACGCGACCTCGGGTTCGACCATCCAGAACTCGATCAAGTGGCGACGAGTTTTCGATTTTTCGGCGCGGAATGTCGGGCCGAAGCAGTAGACTTTGCCGAGAGCCGCTGCGGTCGCTTCCATGTAGAGCTGACCGGATTGCGAGAGATAGGCCTTCTCGTCGAAGTACTGAGTCTCGAAAAGGTTGCTTGTGCCTTCGCACGCGCTGGGAGTGAAGATCGGGGCGTCCGTAAGCGTGAAGCCGCGACCGTCGAAGAAATCGCGCACGGATTTAATGATCTCATGACGAACACGCATGATCGCGGCCTGGCGTTTTGATCGCAACCAGAGGTGGCGATGGTCCATCAAGAAGTCGGTTCCGTGTTCTTTGTGCGAGATCGGATATTCTTCCGCGCGATGAAGGAGCTCAAGAGACTCCGCGCCGATCTCAAACACGTTTGCGTGCTTGGGGTGCTGCTTGACGATGCCGCTGATTTTGATCGTCGATTCTTGAGTGACGTTATCAAACGTCGTCCAAGCTTCTTCGCTGCATTGACCGGCATCGCTGCCCCGGTAGTAGACGCATGAAACAAGACCGGTTCCATCACGCAGTTCGAGAAATTTCACTTTTCCGGATGAACGCGTGTTGTACGCCCATCCTTTGAGTTCGACTTTTTGTCCGACGAGGTCTTTTAGGTCTGAAATGTACTGGCGCATAACACTCACTGCCGACTGGCGGATTCATAGAAACTTCAAGAGTTCTCTGAACTTAGTGAGGGCGCAATGCGGCATGCAAGGCAGCGTTCGAGCTGTCAGGACGCATTGCGAAATAAAGCCCTGAGCGCAGCTTTAAGGCCGTTTTAAGCGGCCATTGGGCATCAATTTAGGTCTGTAAGCGCCTCGAGTGCGCGTCGAATATTGAGTTGGCCACGTGTGGTGGCGGGAAAGGCTCCGGGAGAGGTCGATTTTAAGATCGCATTTCGAATTTCACCCACCCGAGCCTCTGGCTTTGCTGAAAATAGAAGCGCTGCGGCGCCAGAAACAAATGGGGCAGCCATTGAGGTTCCGCTTAAGGCGACAA
>JAVFAU010000175.1:0-4969 GCA_034002335.1 Bdellovibrionales bacterium
TATGCCACCAAATCAAGACGTCGGCTCGAACCCGCGGCCCCGCGCGCTTTCGACGCCGTCACTTCTTCCATAGCTGGAGTTTCTGCCGCACGATTCTGTCGATATCCGCGTATCCCCTGATTCTCGGCGAACATTCCTCGGAACGACTCGCGATCTTGACGAAACTGTCCCATAAAGTCTTGAGCCATATGTCGAGCTTGCTCGCGATTTGTATCTTGCTGCGACTGCTCAAATCTCTGTTTCGCCAAATCCGCAAACTCACTGCCGACTTCGATCTTCAGGGCGTCAACATGGAGCTTATGCTGCGCAAGAGCCGTCTTGAGCTCATCAAGGTTTGATTCAAGCATACGTTTAGCGGAGTCACTTTCAGTCATGAGCTGAATCGCGACCTGACCGTCTTGAATCGCTACTTTCATGTGAACGTGGCCAACACCTTCAGGCTTCAACTGCATTCGCATTTCACCGCCGCCATCCTTTAAAAGAAGGCGCGCATGGTGAATAAGGTCCTTCGCCTCAACGGCTTCATCCGCCACGCCGTTATTCGCCATCGCTTCGGATGTCGCCGTCATGGCAAGAACGGGAGCTTCGATCTTCTCAAATCCATTCGCATTGCCGACCGGAATCGACTTCAGAGCGGCCTCAAGGGAATCAAGTCCTAGAGTCTTTTGAGCGCGAGGGTGGCGTCCCGAACCTTGCTCAGAGTTTGTCGCATCTTTTGACGGTTCCGCCTGCGATACGATTTCAGTCAGGGCTGCGCTTAGAGACTGAGCGAGGTTTGATACTTCGCCGCTCTTTTCTGTTTCGCTCGTCTCAAGTCGTGGTCGGTTGTCTTCTTGCCCCGCTTCGATTTCAAACGCAGGAAATTTTGACTGATCGTCGAGATGCGCTTGACGGGCGGCCTTAGTGTCCGCAGTTTTCGTCTCCTGATCGCGCATCGCGAATCGATCATTCAATCGAGCAAGAGAGTCCTGCAATTTCACGTCCGCGACTTCGCGCTCTGTCGCGACCTCAAACGATACAACACCGCCAACCGCCTCATTCAAGGCTGTCGGAGCGGTCTCTTTAAGCATATCGAGATAAATCGATTCCGCTTTTTCGATTTGCTGCGGCTGTAGCTTCGATTCCAACAGCAACTGCGAAAGCACGGCCTCTACCGTTTTTTCCGGCGGTGCCGCAAGCGTCGCTTGATCCAAATTCGCGAACGCCTTTACGACTTCATCCGGCTGAACTCCGAACTCAGACTGCATGCGATTAAGGAATCGGCTGAGAGCTTTTTCGGAAGATCCAATCTGCGAACTTAACGCCTCTTGGCGAGCCAAAAGGTCTCCGACTTCAAACTGCTTCAGCGAGCGTTTGATATCAGAATTGTCCGAGCCGATTTCCACACCGACCGCGTTGTCAACGCGAGTCGCTCCATCAAGAGCCTCTCGCGAACCGCCAACTGACTTTACAGACGCGTTCGACTGATAAGGCGCTTCGTTGACCGCTGAAGATTGATTCACCTGAGATGGCGAAGAGCTTGCCACACCCGCCGCACCTGCGACGTCCTCTTGAACAGTTCGATTGGATTTTTTTAAAACAGAGCTAAAGCCGTCGCCACTTTTTCCCGATTCATTACTTGTGGCTACTTTGCGGGAAGATTCCACTGGCGAAGCGGAAGCAGAAATAGAAGCTTCGACATCGCCTTTCGAGCGCGCCGAAGTCATATTCTTGTTTAGTTCGAAACGGTCGAATCCTTCGAACGCTCCGATTCCGCCAATCGTCACCTAGCCCTCCATGGCCCAGTGTAGATACGTTACTCAGTCTTCTCCGGCGTGGATGCCGGATGTCTATAACCCGTCAACATCTCCGACAACTTCCTCGCCTTCGCTGCCGACATCATATTCAAGATCTCAGCCGCGTTTTTTTTCTTCATTCCATCCAAGATCGAAACCGCAAGATCTTCGTTGAGAGTTTCGATAACACGAGAAGCTTGCGCCGGTTTCATGTTCGCGTACACCTCAATGAGCTTTGCAACTTTCTCCTGATCTTGTTCAACCCGACCCTGGAGCGTCGTCGAAATTTCTTTTCTCATTCCGTCGAGCTCTTGGATCTTTTCTTCAATCCCAGCTTTCTGCTTCTGCAATTCCTCTTCCAACTTCACAAGCTCGGCTTCCCGACGATCCAACTCTTGTTTACGATCGTTCAAGCCCTTGAAAAAACTCAACTCTTCCGACGTCCAAGACCTAAGGTCATGCTCTCCCTGTGCCTTTTCCCCTAGCGTTTCGTCAGAGGAAGCTTTTGCCGGATTCTGATTCGAAGCGGCCACATTTGCCGCCGGACTCGAAGCAGAATTTGCCGCCTTCTGCCCGTCCTGCGCCTTCGCAAAACCGAACAGACCCACGGTCATCTTCGGCAAATTCACCAATTTCAAGTAATCCAAAGCTTCCGGAAAACTCAATCCAACAACACCCGAGATGATCGCGCACACCAACATGACCATCGCAAAATAGGGGGGCTTCGGACGTTTCGCTTTTCTTTTTTCGCGACGTTTTTGATTCTCTTGCTCAGCTAAATGGCGCAGAACCATTTGTTCCGGAGTCAGATTGCGTTCAGCACTTTTCTTCGCATCCGCGAAGAACTTCTTGTATCCGGATGCTTTATCGTTGGAACCCATAGCTCTCATACCTTTAGGATGACGCTTCACTCTTCGTTTCCGCAAGACCAGCTATGTCCTCAAGGACCTTCGCCTCGTCCAAAACGCATGACCGCAAGATCATCGGCCTCGGCCTGTTCGCGCCGCTCCTGCTCTTCTTTGAATTCTTGAAGTTTTTTCTCGCGTAGCTTCTCAAGCGTCTTCTTCTCGCGCGCGGCCCGGACCAATGCCTCTTGTTTCTCTTCTTCTTCTATCTTCAATGAACGAATTGCTTCTTTATGACGCTCAATCCGCACGCCTTGGCCACGGATGAACAACTCGATCTCTTGAAGTCGATCTGACTGGCTCATTCGCAGCACACCGCTCAAAGCAGATCCATTCTCCTTGAGCTGAATGCCCTGCGCTCGAGTCCGAGAATCATCGATGGCTTGATACATCGACCTTAACTTGGTCAAAGCATCTTCGGTCGCGGCTCGCGCTTTTAAATAGTCCCGCTTCGCTTCGTCTTCGAGACGTTGTCGATGTTCGAGAACTTTTTGAAGACGAAATCGAAACTTCATCTAAATCCTCTTCTATTTCCCGCGACCCATGATCTGCACCATACGTCTGGCGCAATCCTCTATGGAGGTCGCGTCTTCGACATCCTGTCTCAAGAATTTCTCGATCTCCGGATAAAGCCGCAGGGCCTCGTCGATTTTGGGATTTGAACCCTGACGATAAGCTCCGATATTGATCAAATCTTCGGCTTCCCTATATGTCGCGATGATTTCACGCATGCGCCGCGAGAGATCCATGAATTCTTTCGGAACAATCTGTCGCATGACACGACTCGTGCTCGGAAGCACATCAATTGCCGGAAAGTGACCTTTCGCCGCCAACTTGCGATCGAGAACAAAGTGACCATCAACAATCGAACGAACAGCGTCACCGATGACATCATTCATGTCATCACCCTCAACAAGAACCGTGTACAACCCTGTGATACTGCCGCCATGCTCAAAAGCCCCCGCACGCTCTAGGAGCTTGGGCAATGCCGCAAAAACGCTTGGCGTATAGCCTTTCGAAGCAGGTGGCTCACCGGCCGCCAACCCGATCTCACGCGCGGCCATGGCGAATCGAGTGACCGAATCCATCATCATCAGTACGTGTTTTCCTTGCGACGCAAAGTACTCCGCAATGGTGGTTGCGACATAAGCACCGCGCATACGCATCAAAGGACTGCGATCACTTGTCGAGCAAACAACAATGGATCGCTTCAATCCCTCCGGTCCAAGAACGTCTTCGATAAACTCTTTTACTTCTCGACCGCGCTCACCGATCATCGCGATCACGTTAACGTCGGCATTCGACGAACGAGCCATCATACCCATCAGAACGGATTTACCAACGCCTGATCCGGCCATAATTCCGATGCGCTGTCCGCGCCCGACCGTGATCATGCTATTGATCGCACGAACGCCAAGGTCAGAGATTTCACGAATAGGTTCACGATCAAGCGGATTGATAACGGATGAGTAAATCGATCGTTCGTCGCTACCTTCAATAGGTCCAAGGTTGTCGAGAGGCTCGCCAACGCCATCGATCACTCGGCCCAACAATTCCGGACCGACTTTCAAAACAGCATTTGAGCGCTCAAGAACGATACGAGACCCTAAGCCCACACCCTTCATTTCACCCAAGGGCATCAAGATGACTTGACGATCTCTAAAACCGACAACCTCGGCAAGAAAGGTTTCTTTCCCGGCCGTCGGACAAATACGGCACGTCGAACCCACTGAGGCCCCGGGCAAGTAACCGACCATCATCGGTCCGACGACTTGAATCACCTTTCCCGAATCCTCGGTCACGCGACGGCTTTCGAGAATGTCGGTGTAGCGATCCAGGTTCAAAGTAAGATCAAATTCGACGCCATCATTCATTGGTTGAATCCGGGAGATTGTCCGACTGGATTACGTCCGAAACCTTTGGCATTTTTTCGGAGACAAGCGACCAAACTTTTTCGATACGCTTTTCAACCGTGGCATCGACTTGCCCAAAACTGGTCACGATCACGCATCCGCCGGGGACAATGTCTTCGTTCGCTTCAAGTTTTGCTCTGCGAATCTTTTCGTACTCGTCGCCTAAACCTTCGATACGAGCACGCGACTCTTCGATAAACTCAAAATCGCGCTTGGCTAAGCGAATTGTTAAGCTATCGTCCTCTTGAGCATCGACAACCGCCTGCTTGAGAACGGTTAAGATCAGATCTTTATTCCCTTCGATTTCAGTCTGAGCCAGCTTGCTCGCGATTTGAAATATGAGTTTCACCATCGAAGCTTCGTTCAGCTTCAACAC
>JAVFAU010000176.1:0-4956 GCA_034002335.1 Bdellovibrionales bacterium
GACCAAAAAAGTGCCGGTTCAGACGGATCGTCTTTTGTTCATTGAGCATGCCGTAATTACGTCGCAAGACATCCGAACGCGCTCGAATAAGGATGGAAAACTCAGCCGCAGGGATTTGGACCAATTGAAGTTTCTAGAGTTGGTCACGCGCGATATTGCGACTCGTATTCATCAAGCGGCACGCACGAAGGGACAGCCGTCAGATTTCGCGACGGCGGCGCGTGCTTACGAATTTTATCAAATCGGCTTTCCTCAAAACCGTGCGCTTTCGCGAATGTTGGTGAACAAAGCCGAAAGCATGTACCGTGCGGAAGAGTGGACGCGCGCAGGGCTTGAGTTTGAGGAACTGGCTCGGAACATTAAACAAAAGAAAAAACAGGCTGAGTTTCGCGAATCCGCTATTCAGGCGTATGTCAGCGCTTTGAAGGAGCCCGAGAAGCTTTCGCCCCTTGATCTTGTGCGAGCACGCCGAGGCGTTAGAGACGTCGGTACGAATTGGATTCTGTCTCACATGAAGCATCCGGCGGCCGCCTCGACGGCCTACAACATCGGCCAAAGCTGGTATGAAGATCGAATGCTTCCTCAAGCCATTCAGTCGTTTACCTTTTTTGTTAAGAACTTCACGCGCGATCCACGTGTGCGCGACGCGATTTTCATGATCATCAATTCGTATTCGCAGATGGACGATTTTAAGGGGTTGATCGCGGCCGCGAAGGGGCTTGAGCGGACGCGCGGTCTTTCAAATGATGACCGCAGCGCGATTCGTGAATTGAGTCGCAGGGCCCAGCTTAAAGATATCCAGACGGCGGCTGGCAGTTTCGGCTCCAAGGAGTATGCGGATAATTTAAAGAACCTCGCGTCGAAATACAAAGATTCGTCGCTGGGATCGGCGGCTTTGTATGAAGCCTTCACGTCGCTTCGATCGAAGCGAGACCCTGAACTGTACAATGTCGGCGAAGCGCTTCTCGAGAAACACTCAGACTCGACCTATACCAAAGAAGTCGTGAGTTCGATGGCGCAAACGGCATTATTGACGGCCGACTTCGAGCGTGCGGCAAGATACCTTTCGCGATTCTCGGAGCGATATCCAAACGAAACGGAATCGAAGCAATGGCGCAGTAACGCGGCCCAGATTTACGAGTGGCTGGGCGATTTCAAAGAGGCCAAACGTCTTTACGCTTTGCTGGGTGACTCGGAAGCCATCGCAAGATGTGACTTTTTGTCGGGAGATTGGGCTCAGTTAGAGCGATCTTCGACCAAAATTGGACGCAACCTCGGGATGTACTACTACGCACTGTCCTTATGGCGACAGGGGAGACAGGGTGAGGCGATGCCTCGTCTTCGGGAGATTGCAAGCACGGACGATCTCGATCGATCCGCGCATGCTCGTTTTCTCATCGCGCAAAGGGAGCTCGAAGGTTTCAGAGCTATTCGCATGAAAGATGGCACCGATCAGGCGGCTTTGATGAATAAGATCAAATCGTTTCAAGCTTTATCAAGCGAGTTGAACGCGATCATCAAGGTAGGGGCCGGAAAATGGACGATCGCGTCTCTCTATCTTCTGGGGCAGGTAAACTTTGAACTGGGTCGATTCATTGCGGAATCGCCTTTACCAGGCGGGTTACAGGCGAACGAAGTGAAGATTTATCGCGATGAGCTTTCGAAACAGTCCAAGCAGTATCGAGATGCCGCTTCTAAGACGTTCGTTCAATGCCTTCAGACCGCGGAGCGGTTCGAGGTTTTCACGCGTTACGTGCAGGGATGTCGTGATCAAGGAAAGACGGTCGTCAAAGAAGAAGCGGATACGATTAAA
Source organism: Bdellovibrionales bacterium (assembly GCA_034002335.1). Taxonomy (GTDB): domain Bacteria; phylum Bdellovibrionota; class Bdellovibrionia; order Bdellovibrionales; family JAMPXM01. Next base: position 1,814 of record JAVFAU010000176.1, read on the forward strand.
GTCGACAATCGAAAAAAGTTTTCGCCTCCCGCGGTCGCTCGTTCTCTGCGCACGAAACTGTACGATTCGCCGCGCGACACGAAGGTCCTAAATGATCTTGCGTACGCCTACATGAACGACGGCCAGTATTGGGCGGCCATGGCGATTTACAATCGCATTTTGGAAATCGAAGAAACAAATGGTTCCGCGATGGCGGGAATCGGTGTCGGTCGTCTTTATTTGAACGACCTCGATACAGCCGCTGAGTGGTTCAGAAAAGCTCTGAAGGCGACGCCTGGAGATCCAACGGCGCTTTGGAATTTCTCGGGTCTCTATAACGAATTCGGATTTAAAGCGCGCGTAAAGCAGCTTTCAACGAGACGGGCACCGGCATCGAAACCTCGCTTGCTTCACCCGATGGCGCGCAAGATTTAACGAGAAGCCTACTGACCTTTCGGTGTCACTACGAAATTGATGGAAGTCCACCCGGCGCTGGTTCCTGCCCCCATGGCGCGTTTGATGTAGAGCAGTTGCGTGTTTTCGTCGGCCTGAACGTTGAGTTGACCGTTAAATTCCTTGGGGGCTTTCCGCTTGATCTCGTCTTGCAGTGACTTGAGAGCCGCAACGATATTTTGCAGGTTGTCTGATCGGTCTTCGAGGCGAATTTGACCGCCCTCGGGTTTGAGGGCGTCGAGAAAGAAGGCTCCGTTTTGATATGAAATCAGAGGGGCGCTTTCCATGGATATGGTTTTTCCCGCGCTCGGCAGCACGATGCCCGGGCGAGACATAAAGAAGGCATCGCCGGTAGCGGAGAAGTTCATCAGAAGGAAAATGACCAAGCTTGAGAACAAGTCGATCATCGCCGTAAGCGGAAGCTCGGCCGAGATGTGTCCTTTGCTATTGTCCGTGCGTCGACGGCGCAGACCATGCAGGTCATATTTTGGTCGAATATGATATCCGGGTTTTTTTATCTTTTCGACTTTCGAACCAGAATCGGCCATTAGTTCAACGTGATTCCCACTTCGGGGAACTCTCCTTCTTTGAAAATATCCATCAATTGAATGAGGTGTTTGTAAGGAGCCCGGTTTTCAGTCGCGAGAACCAGATCATGCCGTTCGGGGTACTTTTTCTTCCAATCCGCGAGAGTCGCGATCAGCTTTTGGTAATCGGGATTTGCGGCGTTAAGATGACGAAAACTCGTGACGTCGTTGTCCTCGCCCACATCGATGCGGTCCGTGTACAGAGTGACGGTCAACATGACTTTGGGTTTGCTTGGTGGCGGTGGCGGCGGTTCCGTATCCTCTTGCATGTCGACGGATTTAGGCGGAGCGCCGGTGTTGACGACTTCGAGACCCTGCCAGGCGGCGGTCATAAGAAGGAAGCAAATAAGCGAAGAGAACAGATCGATGAACGGAACGAGGTTAAGCTCGTAGTTCGCCGATTTTCCTCCACCTGGTGTTGATGCTCCCATCTTGCGGTCCTTCTCTAGATGAAATTAACGAGCGAATTTATCTCGATTTGAAATGATGAAGTTCAGAGTCGCCACCGCGGCCTCGTGAACGTCGTCGACAATTTCTGTTCCACGCGAAGTGAGCCATCCGTAGACGGCAAGAAGTGGGATCGCGACAAGAAGGCCGAACGCGGTACAGTTCATCGCTTCTGAAATTTCAGCTGCGAGCTTCGCGGCTTTTTCGCTAGGAGCGGCGGTCGCGACGGCGGCGAAGGCTCCGATCATACCAACGGTTGTTCCCAGGAGGCCGAGGAGCGTTCCCATGTTGGCAAGCAAGGCCAAGAGTGCCGTGCGCTTTTCGATTTTTGGAATTTCACGAAGAGCGACGGCATCCATTGCCGTTTGAACTTCATCAACCGTTTTGCGTGAGGCGATGGCCATCAAGCCTGCACGCACGATTTTAGTGAGCGGCGTTTGGCTTTGATTGCAGAGAGCGATACATCGCTCCAGATTGCCTTGAAGGATGAGTTGATTCAGCTGATTGAGAAAGTCCTCTTTGCGAACCGAGGACGCTTGTCGCATGTAGCGAACACGCTCAAAAGTGAGAGCGGCTCCTAGGAAAGATGTGAATAGGATCGGCCACATGAATATGCCGCCGTGCTGAAATGCGAGAATGATCTTTGAAATAAATCCCATAGAAAGAGTGTAAATGACTCTTTCTAAATCCTCAAAGACGACCGAATGGCAGGCCTATGGTCGGGGTTGTCGAAGAACCGTTCTTCGCGACCGGAAACTTCATTCCTCTAAATACGCCCTTCACGCAGTCGAGAAGTTTGTCTCCGTTACGTAAGTTTGTTTCTTTCACGCTCACGCGGCCGACGGTTCCTTTGGCCGAGATTTCCCACTCAAACTCGGCACGTCCCGCGATTGCGGGGTCATCCATGAGACTTCGTTCATAACACTGTTGAATCTGTGAGTGATGTTTTTGTACGACCTTCATCACCTGCTCGCGAGTGAGACCTTCGGTCTTCGCGGTTTCGGTGTATGTGGCGCCGCCGATGACCGAGCCGAGAACGTTTCTCTTTCCAGTTTTTCCTGAAAACCCTTTTGTTCCATAGCCGGCTCCCCCGGAAGAAACGGGCAGGGCCATGCCTCCCGCGACGCCGTTTGCAGAGCCGCCTTCGACGATAGGTAGATTGCTCATCATCTGCGAAGTGGTTGGGGTCGAGCTGCCGGAGCCGCCGCCTTCTTCGCTTGAAGTGCTTCGGCGAACGACAATTCGTTCGGTATTGGCCGAAGGCGCAGCCGGAGCGGAAGAGAGCATCGTGAGCGCTTTGAGTGCGCCGACGCTTGAGGCGTTAAAAGGTTTTGGCGTCGGTGCTGGGGGCGCCTCGGTTTTCGGCCCTGGAGGCGGAGGGTTTGATTTTGCGACGCGTGTGGGATCTGTAACGGGCTGATTGGATCGCGCGGCCGCTCCCACGTCTTCTTTTTTCGCGACTTTCGGTTCGACCTTTTTGGGTTGAACGACTTTGCGCTCGACTTTCGGCGGAGGCGTTGGCTTTTGAACCACGGCGGTGGGAACGGGTGTTGGCGTTGGAGGCGGCGTCGCAATCGCGATCGGCGTTGGCGTCGGTGTCGGTGTCGGCGTCATGACCGCGACAGGTGTCGGCTCAGGAGTCGGAGCCGCCGTGATGATTTTTGCGATACGTTCCGG
>JAVFAU010000177.1:0-4933 GCA_034002335.1 Bdellovibrionales bacterium
CAGTCGCACGGTGACGGTACCGTTTTGTACCTCTTGATCACCGACGACCAGCATATAAGGAACCTTCTGCAGCTGCGCCTCGCGAATCTTGTATCCAAGCTTCTCGTTGCGGCTGTCGTATTCCGCTCGAACTCCTAGCGCACGAAGCTTCTTAAGACAATCTTGCGCGTAGGCGTCTTGCTTGTCCGTAAGGTTCATGATCACAACCTGCTGAGGCGCAAGCCACGACGGCAGCTTCGCGCTTGTGTGCTCGAGATAAACGCCAATGAAGCGCTCAAGCGAGCCGAGAATCGCACGGTGAAGCATCACAGGGCGATGAGCCTGGTTGTCGTCACCGACATATTCAAGGCCAAACGCCTCCGGCAAGTTGTAATCGATCTGAATCGTACCAAGCTGCCAACTGCGGCCAATGGCATCGACAAAATGAATTTCAACTTTCGGCCCGTAAAACGCGCCTTCGCCAGGGCTAATGCCGTATTGAAGACCAAGACTCTCAAGACCCTTCATAAGGGCGCCTTCCGCTTGATCCCAAACCTCGTCAGAGCCCATACGGCTTTCAGGCCGAGTTGCCACCAAAAGCTTAAACTCCGTCATTCCGAGAATCTCGTACGTCTTCATCGTGAGCTTCATGAAGTCCACGATTTCAGCTTGCATCTGATCCGGACGACAGAAGATATGCGCGTCGTCCTGACAGAACGTGCGAACGCGCGTGAGACCGTGCATAACGCCCGAACGCTCGAAGCGATGCAGGCGCCCGAAGTCCGCAATCCGAAGAGGAAGATCACGATACGAATGCTTATCCGCCGCGAACATCAGGCAGTGCGATGGGCAGTTCATCGGCTTCATCGAAGCCTGACGCTCATCCGCTCCCTCGATGACATCTTTTTGCGCCGACTTATCGATGGCCGCAAAATACATGTTCTCGCGATAGTTCTGAAAGTGACCGGACGTCTTAAAAAGCTCGACGTCAAAAACTTGCGGTGTAATCACCTCTTGGTAGCCAAACTCACGATAGAGATCGCGCATCAAGCCAACAAGCTCGTTATAAATGATTGCGCCCTTCCCCGTGAAAAATGGCGACCCTGGCGCGTACGGGTGAAACATGAAAAGACCGAGGTCTTTTCCAAGCTTACGGTGGTCTCGCTTTTTAGCTTCTTCAAGACGAGAAAGGTGCAGGTCGAGGTCTTTTTTGTCTGCAAATGCCGTCGCATAAACGCGCTGAAGCTGCTCGCGCGTTTCATCCGCACGCCAGTACGCTCCCGCAATCGACATCAGCTTTACGGCTTTAATTTGCCCCGTGCGCTGCACGTGAGGGCCACGACAAAGATCAAACCACTCGTCGCCGTTGTGGTAGATCCCCACTGTCTTGGTCCCCGTTTTCGCCACGATATCATCGATCAGTTCGAGCTTGAACTTCTCGCCAAGCTTCGCGAACGTCGCCTTCGCTTCTTCAGGCGCGATGTTCTCGCGACGGATCTCAAGGTCCTTTGCGATGATCTCACCCATCTTTTTTTCGATCTTCTCGAAATCGTCGGGCGAGAACGTGCGCGGGCTATCGAAGTCGTAATAGAAGCCATTTTCGACAACCGGGCCGATTGTGACTTTCACATCCGGCCAAATTGACTGAACCGCCTGCGCCATAACATGGGCCGCGGAATGGCGGATAACCTCAAGTCCCTCTGGAGACTTCGACGTGATGATCTCGATTTTCGTTCCGCCAGGAACGATCTCACGCAGATCCACGATCTCAGGGAATCCATTAAACTTGGCGCCAAGAGTCGCTTTCGCGAGACCCGCACCAATTTTCTGGGCGACCTCGAGAACGGTTGGAGGATTCGAGAATGTCAGTGCTTTCCCGTCAGGGAGAAAAATTTCGATTGAGCTCATGAAATGTATGTCGAGTTTTCCGCCGGTTGAAACGGCTTTGTCGCGAGTGGATCGATAGCGGATAAGGCGGAGGCGGACGACGCAGTCAAAAGAACGACCCCGTCGCCCTTCATCGTTATGTCCGTCATCGTATTCAAGACCGCCATGCTCTCGCTATGCCTTTTCCAGTTTTCAAATTAACGTTCGAAACCTTCAAAAATCTCGCAAACCACCCGTAACCAATCGGTCGGGCATCCCTAAAAGTCTATCCGAAGCCCCCTTTATTATCAAGAACGCTCTCAGGGAGAGAGCGGCTTTCGAGGCCCTCAGCGCCGCCCAGAAATGCTCTAGATGGCTTTAAAAACGAAAAAGCCGGGGCAATACGCCTCCGGCTTTCTCTCATCCCCGTTTTGTTTCCTGGACCATGAGTCCTTAGTACGCGACGTGGTGGTGAGTCGACTCCTCAATACGAGGGTCTTTTACAGGAACAAGCTTGTTCTTTGAAAGGAAGTTCGTGACCGACCACAGGAACAAGCCACCGAACATCAGGAAGCTTCCGATCTCTTGCCATGCGAACTTCGGCGAATACGGATCAAGGTTCGGATAAACCATCCAGTGAATATCCACGTATTGCATAACCAAAATCAAAACCGAAACCATCACAAGGTGGCTTGGCGTACGCTTCGCCCAGCGAGGGAGCAAGAGAAGAAACGGAACCGCGAATTTGAAGATCAAAAGCGAGAATGTGATCGCCATCCACCAGCCATTTGAACGAGCGAGATAGAAGATCGTCTCTTCCGGCAAGTTCGCGTACCAGATCAAAATGAACTGTGAAAACCCGATGTAAGCCATGAAGACCGTGAAGCCTTTAAGGAACTTACCAAGATCGTGAAGGTGATCTTCCGAGACCAACCCTTTGAGCCACCCTTTTTTCATCGAATAAACGACGAAAATGATGAACATCGCGAGGAACGACTGAAAGAGACCCGCGAAGTTATAGATGCCCCAGATCGTCGAGAACCAGTGCGGCTGAAGCGACATCAGCACGTCAACCGTGAAAAGCGAGTACGAGATCGCGAAGACCAGAAGGAACGCGATCGACGTCGGAACATTCTTCAGCGTCCACTTCGCATCGCCATCGACGTCTTGTTTCAACGAGTTGCCGACGATGAGCTTCGAGAAGAAGAGCCAAAGGCCGATAAAAACAACCGTACGAACGATGAAGAACGGACCATTCAGATAAGCCGACTTACCTTTGATGATCGCGTCTGTTTCGACGACTTTTGGATCCAACCACGAATAAAGCGAACCCGAAGCCACCAGCAAAACAACAGCGCCCACCGCTGCGACCGGCAAGAACGCCGTGAACGACTCCGCAATTCGACGGATGTTCACAGACCAACCAGCCTTTGCGATGTGTTGAATCGCCGCAAAGAAGAGCCCACCGAGAGCCAAGTTCGTCCAGTACATGTAAGATGTCAGGAACCCGTGCCATGTGCGGCTCTGATCCCGATAAAGCCCTAATGCGAACAAAACCAAACCGATGAAGATCGCAACCGAATAGAGGGTACGAAGCCCCTTACCTGCTACGAACTGGCCTGGATTCACTGGGCCGGATGTGTGTGTCGACGCTGCCATTTGTCCCGCTCCTCAAAAGAGAAATCTAAAGAAATTAGAAATTAATTCGACGCTTTACCCGCATCTTCCGTCTTAGCCAGCTTCTGAAGATTGCGAACGTAGTTCACGACCGCCCAGCGATCTTCTTCTTTCACCATTTGATACGCATAAGACGCCATAACACCCTGACCATCTGTCACAATATGATAGATCGCCGCATCGCTCATCTTTACGACTTTGTCGCCAGTCGCGCCCGCAATTGGTGGCGGTTTCAACGCCATTTTCGGAGCGACCGGACCATCGCCTGCACCCGTGTAACCGTGGCAAAGCGCGCAGTAGATTTCGTATTTACGACGACCGAGTTCGATGACCTCGACCGAAGAGTTCCCCGCCAAAGGGTTCTTCAAATTCGCCGCGGCCGCGATTGGATCGCCCGCATACTTGTACGGAGTGTAGCCAACCGGCACTGTTCCCTCCGGAGGGATTCGCGCTGAACCTTTTGTCGGATTCGACGGTTCGAAGTCCTGCGCCTTGAGCGCCGGAGAATCCATCATGTCTTGAATCAACTCGACATTCGGCTTCTTCGAAAGTTTCGGCTCAGTGCTCTTCGTGCAGCCAACCGCGCCCCCAACGAGGACGATCAACGCCAAAGAGAGCGTTACGAATTTCTCTTTTTTATTTCTGGTCGCTTTCAAGCTCATATCCTTCATCACACCTTTAATGGACATCTTCTGTACCATCCCGCCGTCGCCTTAGTAGTGAGCGAGGTGCTTGATTTCCTTCGCACCCAAACTCTTCAGAAGCTGTTCACAGCGTTCCGCATTGTAACCGGCATCTTCCTCAGAGATGAAAATCGCAAATTTGTGACAAGTCACATCCGGGTCGATCACTGGCGGATCAACCTTGGGAAGACGGCACAAAGCGAACAACGCTCCGACAGAAAGCAACGCCGCGAAAAGAACCGTCAACTCGAACATAACCGGAACAAATGCAGGTCCCGAAATGAACGGCTTACCGCCGACATTCAACGGCCAGCTGACGGCCGATGTCCAAACCTGTAGCGCGATCGCCGCACACAAACCTGTAACACCCGCAACGAACGTCACGTAAGGGATCGGCGAACGTTTAATGCCAATCGCCTCTTCCATTCCGTGAACAGGAAACGGCGTCACGGCATCAAACTTCTTGAAACCAGCTTCACGGACCTTACGAGCCGCTTCCACGCACTCGTGATCGTCCAACCAAAGACCAGCGATACCACCAGATTTCTTAGCCATGCTTAGTGCCCTCCGCCATGTCCTGGACGTTTTTTACCCACGTAAAGAACCGGCTTCACTTCCGCGATCGAGATCGCAGGAACAAACTTCAGATAGAGAAGGAAAATCGTCAGGAACATCCCGAAGCTTCCGAACAGGATCGCGGAGTCAAACCACGACCAAGCGTACATCCC
>JAVFAU010000178.1:0-4905 GCA_034002335.1 Bdellovibrionales bacterium
GGCCGGCCGAAGGACGAAAGTCGTCGCGATCTTTCGGCTCGAAGCGAACATCGGGTAGTGCGACCACGGCCAAGATTCGGTTTTTGTCAGCCAAGCGAGAGGCATTGAGACGATGATGGAACCGATGAAGATTCGCTTTATCCACGTCTGCGCAGCCGCCGAGGGTGTCCATGAGAGCTTTCTGGCGAGGACTCTCATTCGCCCTGGGTTTTCGTATCCCCAGTCGATCAGCGGCATGAGGAAGGAGGATACCATGAAGAGAGCCAAGAACTGGGAGTAGGCAAGTTCCGCCGAGCGAAATGAAATGTTGAGAATGCCGAGAATGATACCGTACGCGATTTGGCCAACGGGTTTGTTGGGAGAGGTTCTCGGGTCCGTGAACATGAGCAACATGAAGAGAAGGCCTTCGGCTCCGAAGTCAGGACCGAACAGGCGGATGAATTCATAAGAGGGTGAGGTCGAAGTGATGACGAGCGTGGTGATGAGAGAGGCGACGAGGTACGACGCGGTCGCGCGCCATCGGTTGGCGCGGGTCGTGGCCAGGCTGCCGAAGAAAAGCAGTGAAAAGAACGGCAGCAGTGTTCCGTTAAACTGATCTCCGCGCACGAAAACGTAGTTCGGAAAAAACGCGACCATCGCGAGAATTGTAATGCCCGTCGGGTTGTAAATATGGCGGCCGTCGGGTCGCAGCAGAATCGATTTGCTGACGAGAGCAACGACCGCGGCCACTCCGTAGAACCACCAATGTCTTGAGATCAGAAAAATTAGAAGACCGAGGATGATGACGATAGCCGATTTCGTTTGATCCCAAGGGTGCCAGTTTGCGCCCTTTTTAAGACGTTCGATGGCGAGTTCCAGCGGAAGACCGATGCCGAACGCGAGTGCGATTTGCAGGGGAGTTCTTTGCAGGCAGGATGAGTAAAGACCGTAGATCAATAGAGTCGAGTGATTGGCGACTAGAAACCACTTTGGTTCAATTCGCCATATGAGACTGCGCACTATTTCGAAGATGTGCATGTGGCATCTCCTGATCCTTGCGAGATCGCGTTATAGCGTCGCATGGAAATGGCGGTGAATGTCTCCGTGCACGAAAGCTCTTTCGGCATTGGCCACTGGACGCGAAGAGCGACGGGCGTTCCGTTTTTCAGATCATCCTTTGATAAACCAAAGTGTAAGCGTGGATCGCTTTGGCTGTTGAATCCGTTCGTCGGATAAAACAAGCCGACGAGGTTTTTTCCGTTGCTCAGCTCGAGGTGAACAGTCGCCCCATAGGGGTCCCGAAATTCTTTTCGGCCTTCGAGTTTAAACCCGATCCATTCGCCATCGGGGTTATTCGTCCGGTTGTGGTAGAGGACAGCCGGGCCTTTTAGGTTCGATACGACAAAATCGATTTTTCCATCCGAATCGAGATCAATCGTAGCGAGTCCATAACCCTCCTCGAGATCGTCGACGCCGGCATACTTTGCGACGTCCCAGAAGTGTCCGTTGTTTTGCCGGAACAGGCAGCTTCGCGCGAACCCAGAAAGCTGGCGAAGTTTCGTGGAGGGATAATCCAGATCTGGGAAGAAACGCCTCATGAAGGCCGGAACATCCTGTCCGAGTGCGCGCGCGTGCCGAAGGGATTTTACGTTCTCGAGGTTTTCTTCGGTTGCGCCTTCGCCGCGTGCTCGTCCATTTGCGACGACGAGATCAAGTTGACCGTCGTTATCGAAATCCGCCCACTTCGCTCCCCAAGACCAGCCGCAGTGCGCGACTCCGAGCGATCTCGATTTATCTAGAAACTTTTCGCCATCGTGTTGCCAAAGAACATTGTTAAATGCGACGTAGGGAGGAGCCGAGATATTGCTGACGTAAAGGTCCAATTTGCCATCTCGATTGAAGTCGCCGAAGTCCGCATTCATGCCGTTGAGCCCATGAGAGCTTCGTGGCGCCCATTTTTCGGTGGCTTCATGAAAACGAGGCTTCCCGGGTTTCACATCACCGTTATTGAGTACGAGGAAATCATATTGATAGTCATTTGCGATGTAGAGATCGAGCCAGCCATCGCCGTTAATGTCCGCGACGCCGCCGGTGTTTGAGTAACTTCGGGGAAGGAAATCCAACCAATCGGTCATTTCAAATGATCCGTCCCCGCGGCCGCGCATGATCACTCTTAAGCCTGAAGGTTGAGCGAGTCGGCTTGAGCGTAAGCGAGGTGCGCGTGGGACCGTGTTCGTAAGATCTTCTTCACGCCAGTAGGCCGAGAAGAAAAGGTCCAGATGTCCATCGCGATCGAAGTCGCCGATATTGAGTCCCACGACGTTTGAGCAATAGCCCCCGAGTGCGTTATCTTTTTTTACAAAGGGGAGGCCGGGGCCCTGGCCGATATAAATATCGTGACAACCAAAGCGTGCGACAACGAGATCAACGTGTCCATCGTGATTCAGATCGGCGAAAATCGCACGCGCCGTTCCCGGCGTTTTGTTGATTTCATCGATGCCGTACTCTTGGTTGACGAGACGAAAAGTCCCGCCTTCGGAAAGATAGAGTTTCATGCCTCCTTGCGGATGCGGATCTGTTAGAAAAATATCGTACTCACCGTTGCCGTCGACATCGTAGACTGAGGTCGATGGATATATCGCGAGTAGAGTGAGGGCCGAGGAGCTGATGCGTCGATTCGGAAACCATTCTTGATGGACAAAGTCTAAGCCGGACTCTTTTGCGATTTCTTTGAATGATAAGTTAGAGTTTTTGATCTCAGTGGTGGGAGGATCGCTTTGAAAGCCGTTTCCGGGGTGGTCGCGAAAAACGCGCCCCCAGTCCATACTGTAGAGGAATATGAAACCGAAAATGAAACTCAGGGATCGTCGTTTCATCATCTCATGATGATTTCATAGTCACTGTTTGCATGCAATCCCTTGGCGGACTGGTTTTCTATTTGTGTTCACGACCTTTGTTGCTTCGGTTAGGAAAAAGAGCTGTATAATGACAGCTATGTCCAGCGGCGTAATGCGTTTCAGTCCTCAGACGGCCACAGCGTTGGCTTCGGAGATCGAAGACTTCCGTTCATTACTCTCTTCGTTGCCGAAGGGAAACAGTCTCAATTTCGATAAGTATCTACCTGAAGGCGGAAGGTTTGAGTTGTTCGTGATGTGTCTTGATTCGAGACCGCGCTACACTTTGGGTGCGGTTCGTTGGCACAAGATGCCGTACTTCTCTTTGTTCGATCTGCGTTCGCTCGACCCCTCGCAAGGGCCGTTCTTGCATCGCGAAGCGTTGAACGAGCTTTTCAAGGCGTGTTTTCAAGTCATGCATGAAGAAGGTCGGTTCACTTATTTTTATGCGACCAGATCGCGGCCGTTTACGCGCAGACACCTTGGGCGTAGCCAAGAGCTGGCGCCTGTTCGCGGTCTCGATGTTTTCGACGACTATGATTTTACGATTGAAGATGTCGTTCGCAGAGGAGAAGCGCCGGCATACGAATATCAGGACAGTCTTCTTGGGTTTCTCGAAGACCGTGCCTTTGACTACTGGATTAAACGCGGCACTTTAAAAATGGAAAAGGTGGCGAATCATCTTTTCAGGGATTCAAAATGAAGCTTGGTACGGATAACAACCCCGAATTCAGCGACTATCTTTACGCGCCCAATACCGAATGGCGAAAGCCATCACGCCTTTGGATGAAACTTCCAGACAGATATTCGTTCGATCCTGAGGAAGCACGGCGTGAATATGAAAAACTCGAAAAGCGATTTCCGATGCGGCCGTTTCAAGTGGAATCCCGTCATGGCATATCGAAACCGCGCTTGAGTTACCGAGGCATAGGGCTGACAAGCCGTCCGCAAGCGGAGAACCCTGTGTATGACGCTCTTAATTTGTATGGACCGAAGGATCAGAAACTTTCGATTTTCAAAACGTTCGAGAAAGTTTCCGAGCTCAAGGAGCCGAAAGAAAGAGTGATCGAGGTTCTCGACGAAAGCGGTTTTTCTGAGAAGACGGATGCGTGCGGCCCGTACTTCGATGCGTTGATAAACAGGTTTCGCTCGCCGTTCACGAAAGTGAGATTCTTGGAGCTCATGCCCGGCGGCGTTATTCCGCCACATGTCGATTTTCCGTTTTACCAGGGGATACGCGTGCACGCGTGTCTTACGTCAAACGAAGATGTGGTGTGGGAGGTCGAAGGAGAGCAGTTCAGAATTCCTTGCGACGGACATTTCTATTGGTTCGATACCGGGCGCTATCACGCGGTTCGAAACGACGGCGATACAAGCCGGGTGGTTTTTTCCGTCAACCTGTCTCCCTTCTTTGGTCGAGACGGCAGTCGTATTGAGGTGCCGACAACGGATCTCATTGAACTGATGAGTCGCGGGGAAGTATGAAGTCGGTGGTATCTTCGGATGATCTTCTTTTTGCGAGTCTTAAAATGCCGGCTCCGAATCGTGTTTTAATGCGTTCAGAGATTGAACGAGTTGATGACCAGCATTGGGTTTGGGATCCCTTTCGAGCAACGAGCATGCTGCCGATCATGACCTACGATGGCGGGACGGACCACGCCGCGATCAATCGGCTTCCGTTTGCGGTCGTCTCCAGCGAGCGGAATTTCGCTTGGACACCATTCGCACCGCAGTCAATTCGTGCTTATCTCGAACGTTACGTTTTCAGTTGGATGGGGATGCGCTCCCGGGTCATGCTCTTGCGGACACCGCCAGGAGTGAGTAACAGCGAGCACATAGACTGTGAGCGTGAGTTGATGGGGACGCGTCAACATAAGTTCCGCATGGTGATCCAAGGTCGAACCGACACATTGTATTTTATCACGAAGACCGGTCCGCTGTACCTGCCGCAAACGGAGCGGCCGTTTCTGATCGACGGTAGTTGGCCGCACGGTATGACGAATTCGACGGTGAAACCGAAGGTCACGTTGTG
>JAVFAU010000179.1:0-4895 GCA_034002335.1 Bdellovibrionales bacterium
TTGGTCCAAACGGCGCGGGCAAGACGACGAGTTTCTATATGGTGGTGGGACTGGTCGCGGCTGATTCAGGTGACATTCTCCTCGGAGAACAGTCGATTTCGGGTCTTCCTATGTATCAGCGAGCGCGTATTGGTTTAAGCTATTTGCCGCAAGAGGCCTCGATCTTTCGGCGCTTGACCGTGACTGAGAATATTTTGGTTGCGCTTGAAGCCCAGGGCATCGGCGGATCTGCAAAAAATGAAAAGCTTGAGTCTCTTCTCAATGAGTTTCACATCACTCACATCCGTGACAGCTATGGTTATGCTCTTTCGGGCGGAGAACGTCGTCGTGTGGAGATTGCACGAGCGCTTGCGGGGGAACCGAAGTTCATTCTCCTAGACGAGCCTTTCGCCGGTATCGACCCAATTGCGATCAGCGATATCCAAGAAATTATTCGTCAGCTCAAAGCCAAGGGCATTGGGGTCCTGATCACAGATCATAACGTGCGAGAAACCTTAGGGATATGCGATTATGCCTATATAATGAAAGACGGCCGCGTACAGGTCGAGGGGTTGGCGAGCGAAGTCGCGAACTCCGACTTGGCACGAAGGTTTTATCTGGGAGAGAACTTCAAGCTTTGAGGTTTCTCCTCGAATGCCGGTTTTAGAGCTTGTTTGAGGGAGTCGATTGATGGCGATGAGTCAAAAAATGGGATTGAAGATGGGGCTGGGAATGCAGCTGCGGATGACTCCGCAGTTGCAGCAGGCCATCAAGCTTCTTCAGCTATCTCGTCTGGAACTTGAACAAGAGGTTCGTAAAGAACTTGAGGACAACCCTGTTCTTGAAGAGTTCGCGGATGGCCCCGATGAGATGACAAATCCTGGGGTGCAGGCTGAGGCGAACGAAAGCGCGGAGCAGTTGGCCGAGCAGCAGGACCCTCAAAAGCAAGACGAGATCAACTGGGACGAGTATTTCGATGCCACGTACAAGCCGATGCCGAACGTGTCGGGTGGCAACGAAGAGATCATGAACTACGAGAATCTCATCACGACGCCACAGAGTCTTTACGACCATCTGATGTGGCAGATGAGAAACTCAGGTTTCTCAGAGGAAGAGCAAACTCTCGCGGGTATTTTGATCGGCTACATCGATGACGATGGCTACATTACGGTTCCCATCGAGCAGATCGCCGAAGAAGAAGGCGTTGATGCCGAGAATCTGGCGAGCGTCCTGCCTTACGTGCAAGAGTTTGATCCGCCAGGGATCGGTGCGCGCGATCTTCAGGAGTGTCTGATCATTCAGGCTCGTCACGTGCAGGAAGATACGAAAGATGTCGTGAGTTTGATTCGGAATCACTTCAAAGATCTCGAGAAGAGGAACTTCGCGGGAATCGCGAAGGCGCTTTCGACTTCGATCGAAGACGTTGCCGAGATGGCGAAGCTGATCTACTCGATGGATCCCAAGCCAGGGCGAGCGTTCATTCAGCCGGACACGCACTACGTTCAACCCGATGTCTTCGTGTACAAGGTCGGAGACGAGTACATGGTGTCGCTCAACGAAGACGGTCTGCCGCGACTTCGCATCTCAAACTTCTACCGCAATCTTCTGGCCGAGAAGTCGGCTTTAAAGGGCGCGCAGAAAGGCGAGACACAGGAGTTCGTGACCAAGAAGCTTCAAAGTGCCGTTTGGTTGATCAAGTCGATTCACCAACGTCAGCGCACGATCTACAAAGTCGCGGAGTCGATCGTGAAACGGCAGCGCGAATTCTTCGATAAGGGACCTTCGTTCCTGCGCCCGATGATTCTTCGCGACGTCGCCGACGATATCGGAATGCATGAATCGACGGTCAGTCGTGTGACGACCGCGAAGTACATGCATACGCCACAGGGGATTTTCGAGCTCAAGCATTTCTTCAACTCGGGCATTGGCACCGACGATGGAGAGGCTTTGGCGAGCGAGTCGGTCAAAGTGAAGATCAAGGAATTGATTACCGCGGAAGACACCAAAGATCCGCTCTCAGATCAGCAAATCGTGGAGTTGCTCAAAAAAGATGGCATCAATATAGCCCGACGCACGGTGGCGAAGTACAGGGAAAGCCTTAAAATCCTCCCGTCGAGCCGAAGAAAGAAGTATTTCTGAGGCGATGATTATCGCAGCTATCGCCGGCTTATTGATCGGTGTCCTGAGCGTTATCCTGATTTCCCGTCTTCAAAAGGCGAGCCTTCTGCGTGAGGCTCGCGCTGAGGCGTCGGCTTATCTCGAAGAAGCAAAAGACCGGGCGGAAAGCCTGAAAGAAGAATCACAGTTAGCGGCCGAAGAGGTCTCAGACGCCGTTTGGGCGAAGCACGAAGGTGAGATCGCCGCTCTTGAAACACGGGTGAAGGACCTTGATGACCGCGTTCGTTCCAAACGCAGTCAGATGGATCGCGAGTACAATGCGGACCGCCGCGAGGTCGATCAGAGCGAAGAAGCCTTGGCTGTAGCGGAGCGAGAGGTGCGCGCGCGTGAGCAGCGACTTCAGCAGATCAAAGACGAAAACGGGCGTCGCCGGCTCGATCTGGTCGAGCGGTTGCAGGAAGTGTCATCGTTGAATCAAGATGTCTTGCGCGGAGAGCTGGTGCAAAAGACCCTCACCGATGCCAACGTCGAGGCGTCTCGCAAAGCGGCGGCGCTTGAAGAAGAGACCAAGCTCAATGCGGAACAGATCGCAAAACAAATTCTCTATACG
The DNA here is from genome assembly GCA_034002335.1 of Bdellovibrionales bacterium. GTDB lineage: Bacteria > Bdellovibrionota > Bdellovibrionia > Bdellovibrionales > JAMPXM01. Next base: position 2,708 of record JAVFAU010000179.1, read on the forward strand.
GTATTGAATCGATTCCCGCGCTTGGCTCCGACGGAGCGAGGTATTGGGGTCGTCGAGATTCCGAATCCCGACGTAAAAAAACGCATGTTGGGCGAGGGCGAAGAAAACATTCGCGAGCTTGAGCGTCTAACGGGCGTCGGACTTTCGGTCACCGAGAAAGATACGTTTCAACTGGCGAGCTACGATCCTGTCGCGCGTGAGGTGGCGACTCGTACGCTTGAAAAGCTCCTGCACGAAAAAAGCCCGACGGTCGATACCGTAAGGCGCCTTCATGAAAAGACCAGCGGAGAAGTCTCGCGCCGAATTGAAAACGATGGAAACAAGATCGCAGCCGAGCTTGGGCAGCGGGATTTGAATCCAGAAATCAAACGTCGTTTGGGGCAGCTTCGTTACCGATATAGCTTTGCGCAAAACCAACACTTTCACGTCGCGGAAGTCGGGTGGCTTTGCGGCCTTCTTGCTTCGGAGCTGGGTGGCACCGAGCGTGGGACCGCCAAAAGAGCGGGGCTCTTGCATGACGTAGGTAAGGCCATGGACCACGCCATCGAAGGCGGTCACGCGGTGATCGGCGCCGACTTCATCGCAAAGCACGGCGAGAAACCAGACGTCGTGCATGCCGTGAAGGCGCACCATTACGAAGAGCAACCGGCCACGGATCTTTGTTATCTCGTGATCGCGGCCGATGCGATTTCGGGTGCTCGTCCGGGTGCTCGTCGTTCTACGGTGAGCGTGTACAATCAAAAAATCGAAGTCCTTTCGACGATTGCCGAAGGTTTTCCGGGCGTGACGAAGACTCTGATCTTCAATGCCGGGCGAGAAGTTCGGATTTTGGCGGATGCCCGTCGTGTGAACGATAAAAAGGCGCTCGAACTCTGTCGCAAGATCGCGGATAAAATCGAGGACGAGTGTCAGTATCCAGGGCAGATCAAGGTTGTCGTTGTGCGAGAAACATCAGCTTCTTCGATGGCGCGCTGAGTAAGTTCTTATAAGCCGTCTTTTAAGCGTCTTTCAGAGCGTCTCATCCTGAGATTCTTCTAATTCGGGTTCGACGGATGTCCAGTTTTCCCCGACCTTGGCCGATGAGAAGGCATGGTTAATTACGACCAAAGTCTTCAAATCAGAAAGGGCCAGCTCAATGAAGGTCGGTTTCGCTTTTAGGAACGTGGACACCTCGGACATTCTCATGAACTACATGACCGAGAGGTTGGATAAGCTTGAGAGGTTTGAACTGAACCCGATGGACGTGCATGTCGTCGTTTCGATGGTGCGACATGAATGCTCGATAGAGGTCACGTTGCAAGAGGGGCGGCGCAAGTACAAAGCCAACGCTATTTCAGACGATTTTTATCGTTCGGCCGAGATGTGCGTGAACAAGCTCCAGCGACAGCTTTCCAAAGAGCGTCGTCGTCAGCATGATTTGAATCATCGCCGACCAGAGCGCAGTGTTGAGGGTAAGATCTCGCGTTTGACTCCTCAACTCGAGAGCGATTTTACGAAAGAGTATAAGAAGGCTGGGTAACGGCTGATTCAGAAAACCAGCTGAGAAGCCTGGTAGCCTTTGCTTTATTTAGTAGCGTTAGCTTGATGGCGATGGGGATCCCCGTCGCCATTGTCGTTTGACCCTTGAGCCTCAGGCCTGATAGCTACTTAGGGCATGAAAAACTATCTGTTCACCAGTGAGTCCGTTTCCGAAGGGCATCCGGATAAAGTCGCCGATCAAATCAGCGACGCGATTCTCGATGCGATGTTGGCTAAAGACCCCAAAGCTCGCGTTGCATGCGAGACTCTTGTCACCACAGGAGTCGCGGTCGTTGCGGGTGAAGTGACGACATCGGCGTACGTGAATATCCCTGAGGTCGTGCGCAAAGTCGTCACGGATATCGGATACGATCACGGCTCGAAGGGCTTCGATGGCAACAGCTGCGCGGTCATGGTGACACTCGGTGAGCAAAGCCCGGATATCGCTCAAGGGGTCGACTCGCACACGTCTTTGGCGGGTGAACAGGGCGCGGGTGATCAGGGGTTGATGTTTGGTTACGCGATCAACGAAACGCCTGAGTTCATGCCGCTTTCGATTTCGCTCTCACATAAAATTCTGCAAAATCTCTCGAAGGCGAGAAAATCGAAAGCCGTCGATTTCCTTTGCCCGGATGCAAAAAGCCAAGTCACGGTTGAGTATGCCGACGGC
>JAVFAU010000180.1:0-4882 GCA_034002335.1 Bdellovibrionales bacterium
GGCGAGTTGTTGCGAGAGGCCGTCGATCGTTTCGATGTTGCTTGGCAGGCGCCAGCATTGAGCGCCGACCTCATCGATTCCGCAGCTTACAAAGTCATTCAGATAAGCTTCTTTTAAATTTCCGACTGTGTCTGGGACCCATGTCGGCTCCGAGTCGCCTTTGGTGCAGACGGTTTGGTCGTTCGCGTTTCGTCCGCAGACTTCGTTGTAGTTGATGGATTCAAGACGGACCCATTGCGACGTGTCCACCGCCCAGAGGTGGCCGGGGATGAAAAAAGTCGACAAGACGGCCATCAAGCAGATGGCCGGTTCGATGACTCGCCGGCTGAAAGCAAATGTCTTGAGCGTCATGTGTCGACGAGTATCAGGGCGTGGTTGCTAAGCGTCGAGTCAAGGTTTCGATAAGGTTCGTATTCACGTCACCCCAGCACTGAACGCCATCACTATCGTCAGATACGCATGTCGTGTTGCGGGATGCCGCGATAGACGTTGCCGATGTGACGAGTGGTCCGTTGAGGGCCTGGGTCGAATTATTCCCCCAGCAGTTGACCTGCTGTTGATACGTAATCGCGCATGCATGACTGTCTCCGAGGGCGAAGCTCAAAACGGCGTCGCGATCTTGTAGCGCTTGCGGTGGAACGAGACTTCGTCCTTCAAGGTTGCGTCCCCAGCACAAGAAACCGAATCGGTCTGTGGCGCATGCGAAAGACTCGCTGATCTCGATCGCTGTTGCTTTGGTTAAATTCGGCATTTCAACTCCGCCGACAAGTGATCCCCAGCATGAGGCCTCGACTCCGTCTCCATAAAGACATGCAAAAGAGTCGTTGGCCGCGATTTTCGTATGATGGCTTTGCGGCACAGGAATGTCGGTTTGGATGGAGTTGTGTGGACTGAGGCATGCGACGCGACGGATGTCGGTCTGATCTTCGAAGAGAACACAAAGGTAATCTTGATTAGTCGGCTTGCTTGTCGAGACGACCTTTTTAACTTCTTTGAAATTGTTTACGAATGCAGAACCAAGCCCGACTTTGTCGCAATGAAAGCGCGAATTGTTCCAGCGGCAACGGCCTGAAACATTGGTCTCGGAACCGTCATAAGGAAGTGGCGAAGGCATTGTCGTCACGTTTGAGAAACAATCGATGAGGCCGTCGTTTCTATGGATACAAGCCATGCTGTTGTTGACTTCGAAGTCTTTAAACGGCGGCAGGTTTTTAATCTTATCAAGACGGTTTGGAGAGCCGCAGTGAAGCTCTTGTTCGCCCGTCGCAACGACTTCAAACTGGGCGCATGTATAACCGCCGCCAGTCTCGAACTTCAAAGTTTTGTAATTTGGATCCGAGAAGATGCTTGCGAGGAAAGGTTGCGGGGTGCCGTCTTGATTGAGCGTAAAGCACATCGGTTGGCTGTTGGCATCGGTCGCGCAGTACGTATTGTATCCGATCGTAGAGAGAGTGACGGCTTGGCTCCAATTCAGTTCGAGATCGCCGTCTCGCAGAACCGTCTGTTCGTTCGTATTTGCATGGAGACAGGTAAGGCCTTTGTCCTCAGCTACGCAAACGGCGCTCCAGTAAGTCGCGATCGCTTTTGCTCCAGACAGTGTCGCTTCAAAAGTTTGGGTCTTTCGATCGGCTTTCGTTTTATACGGATCGGTGAAGAGAGATTCGCAAGAAATCTGATCGCCATCCAAAACGCAGAGAACCTGGTCGCTAAAAGTACCGATTTGAAAATCGCGCAGGTCGGCGAACGGACCGTAAATTTGAACCGCCGGGAATGTATAGGAGCTTAATCGTGTTTCAGGGTGAGTCGCATTTTGGCCGCGCGTATGGCAGTGAATCGTTTTGTCGGCATGAGGCACACAAACATAGTCGACCGAGAAGCGGGCTTTGTGCGCATCTCCTTGGGCCAGAAGTTCATTGAGTGGTTTTTCAAACGTGGCGTCGGAGTTCCAGCATTGGATGCCGCGTTCGTCTTCGCCGCAGAAGTAATCTTGGCCGGTGATAAACCGTTTGAGGTTTCCAATCGTGTCATGCGCTTGATTGAGAGAGGGAGCACCGATGCAGACGCGTTTACCGTCATTTTTTTGCCGCAAACGTGAGTCGAGCTGGCGCTTTCAAGCGCGAGTGGTTGTGGGTACGCCTGAATAATTGAATTGACCGCTGTCTGAGCATCTGAGGTGAACGAAAGCGAGCTTACGATCGACAAAAGGACGAGCGTGAGGGGAGTCGCCCGTTGGATCGTCCGGTTGATCATTTGGCGAGTCATCTGCTTGAGATGCTTTTTCAAAGGTTTCACTGGGGCTCCAGTTTCATGGCGCATGGGCTCTCTCCCTCGTTGTGCGATGCATATGACTTTGCCGCCCTTGATATGGCAGATCGGCGAGCGCAAGACAAAGGAAAGCATGACAACTGCCGCTTGACGTTGCGAGACTTTAAAGACGGCTCAAAGTTTTCCAATTTGTGCATATCCGTAAGGAGTAGGATTATGAATTCTGGTTATGGTTCGGGTGGCAAGGCTTCTCAGCAGGAGATTCGTAAACAAATGACAGTACCGTTGGTGATCTGGGGCACCATGGTCGCAAGCATACTCGTGCAATTGTTTGTCGCAAAGTTCGCAGGCTCAACGGAGCCGGCTTTAGGGGCACGACCGGAGAGCTTGAACGACAGTGGCGCCGCCGATGCATTTTTTCAGTACGGTGCAATCGCCACTTGTGCGCTTGGACTCTATGTCGGTCACGTCAAACGGTTTTGGACAAATTACCAGCAAGCTTTGAAAGCTCATATCATCGCGCTTGCTCTCTGTCAGGCTTGTGGTCTTTTCGGGCTCGTCATGATCATGACTCATAGTGCTGATGGGGTTAAAATCTCCCCGATGGTTCTCTTTGCGGTCGCGATTCTATCTCTTCTGACACTGTTTCCGACGGCTCGTAAATTCAAGTTGGTTCAATAAGTCTTCACTTTGTGTGAAATTCGAATTTTGAGGGATGTCAAACTGGCTCCAAAAAGTTTGGCGTCCCTCTTGCTATCTCCCCTTGAGTGAATGTTAGTGAAAAAGTTTAAGGTCACTTTGGCATCACTCAAACACCAAATCCGAATTTGATCGGGGGATAAAATGTTAAAAGTTACACAGCGAGCCTTCGCTCTTATCGCATTGAGTCTTGTCGCTATTTCTTCAAGCACGCCGGCGAATGCTCAGGTTTTCGGCGATCTATTTCCAGGTAGCCCAGGTGCACCGGGCTACGGTGCTCCGGGTGGACCTCCTGGGTATCCAGGATCGCCTGGTTATGATCACGGTGGACCAGGGCGCGGTGGTCCTGGCCGTGGCGGCCCCGATCGCGGTGGCCCAGGTCGTGGATTTCAAGATGAAGTTCGAGTTTCTGTTGGTCGCCTGTATCAAGGGCTGACTCGTTTAGATGTGAATCAGTTCCTCGCACGTGAGTTGCGTGGGCGTGTGATCGAAGAGGTCGTTGTCCGCATGAGCTCGCCAGATGGGCGCTCGCGGGTCACATTTCTTGAGTCGGGCCGTTTCTCGGGACCGGCGATGGCAGTTCAAACTTATATCGCGGACTATGAGTTTCCAGTAAGGCGTCCGGGCGCGCGCACATCGCTTGAGCTTCAGTTGGACGGTTCGTTTTACGTTCACGAAATCACGGCGTTTGTGAGTGGCGGCAGCAGCGGTGGACGTCCACCTGTTGCGCGTCCCGTTGTTCTCACGGAGCGTGTGAACCAAACATATCGTGGCAGTGCTCTGATCGATGTCGATTACCTTATGGGATTGCATCAGTATCGTGGCTATCGCATCGCACGCGTCACCGTGCGTGCCAATAGCGTAGATCGTGCAAGTCGTGGCGCGAGCGCGGAGCTTTTGGTCAATGGTTACGGCGGTCACTCGATTCCTGTCGGACGTCACTCACAAGAACTCGTTTTCTATCCAAATGGTGGAGCGCGCATGGGCCACGAAATTAATCGTATCGCGGTTCGTCTGCGTGGTGACGTGCGAGTTGACTCTGTGACAGTCGAGCTTCAAAGATAGGCGCTTGTCGCAGCAAAACGCCCAAACAACAGCAGACTTTATCTCGATTCCAGACGCCGAGGCTCGGCGTCTGGGTGTTTTGGGGGGATGTGTCCCTCGTGAGCCTTCGCGCGTGATTGCGCAGTGGCAGGCGACCGAGGAACTCGTTTCGCCTCTTGTTCTTGGTGGCTCGTTCGAAATCTTCGATTTCACGCGTGGCTACGATGCAAATCGCAAACTGAATCATCGTTACGGGATCGGGCGATACGATGAGGATCGTCGCGGGATGTATGAAGCCGATCTTTTTAAGGCTTCGACCAGTGCCGGGCATGAATCTGCACGGACAATTCATATGGGAATCGATCTCGGTGCGGCCGCGGGAACTCCGATTTTTTCGCCTTGTCGGGCAGAAGTTTGGGGAAGTGCCTTCTTGGATCAAGAGGGCGATTACGGTGGAACGATCCTTTTAAAGATAAATGATTTAAGGGCGAATGATCTTTCGCTCTACATGCTTTTCGGTCATCTTTCCCGCGCGTCCACTCTTCGTTTTCAAAAAGGCGTAGAAGTTGGGAGAGGTGAGCTTCTTGGATGGCTCGGTGAGAAGCATGAAAACGGCGGATGGAACCCGCACCTTCATTGGCAACTGAGTTGGCTTGAACCTGTCGCAGTCGACTTGCCGGGCGCTGTTTCCACTCGCACGCACGAATTGGCGCGCGCCGTGTTTCCTGATCCGACCACCATTCTTAAAAGCTCTTTGGCGGGCTGGCGTTAGACCGGCTTCGCTTCGCGCATAATGTAACCAGCTCCGTAGATCGTAGCGATGGTATGTGTGCTTCCGACAAGTTTCTTTCGCAAGTAAACCATGTGCGTGTCG
>JAVFAU010000181.1:0-4879 GCA_034002335.1 Bdellovibrionales bacterium
GATTACCCGCATTGGCCAAACGATCCAATTCACGAGCCTCATTTAACTCCGGAAAGTCATCGCCACCGGCTGTCTTGGTCGTCGCGACGCTGCGTCTTTGAGGTGTTCGCGCCGTGGAACTCGACGTCATCTTCGCGACTTTAAAATCGGCCGCTCCCGCGAACAAAGCCTCATCGGGATCACCCTCTTCCGGGCAAGCCGTTTTTAGTATGGCCGCAGCTTTCAATTCTTCGATTTCAGGCGCGGCCGCGGTCTCAGGCACACGCGTCGTGAGCCTGGCCGTGAACGGTTTATTCAAATCTCTCCAATTTAAATCTCGAACCGGAGGGCTTTGCATCAGCGACAAAACCGCGTGTCGGCCGTTACGACGATCACGCGCCTCAAAAGACTGCACCTGATGCTTCGCCCACACGCGCTTCGCTTCTGGATGACCACAGCTCGCAAGCTTGCGCAAACTCTCTAGGCCCGGGATGTTCTCATCGACTTCATCAAACGGACGTTCGCCCGTGAGCCAAAACTGCGCATCTTCAGAACCCGCATCCGCAAGTTCTTGCGTCCATTGTTTGAGTACATCGCCCTCGATGGGAACCGTTAAAAGAGATCGCCGAGAAAGACGAATGAGATCCGTCTTCGCGGCAAGGCTTCCCGCCTGCGCCGCGCGATTCAAAAGCTGTTGACCGGCGGGAACATATCCGTCGGCCTCGGAAAAAAGAGTGTAGGCTTTTGAAAGCATGGCCGCCGGCTGTCGCTTCAGATCGCCGTCAATTCGATTCGCCAGGGATTTGTGCCAACGCTTTCCGAAAAGAACAAAGGGCGTATCAATTGACCGCGGGGACTTTGCCTTTACGGCCGCCTGATTGCGGATCATCGATCTCAAAAGCGCTTCAAGCTCTGCCGCCGTCTGCGTCGAAGACTCCGCGACAAACAGTACTTTGACGCCGCCAATCCATCCAGCAAGCGGCGTTATGTGCTGGTCCGAAAGAGGATACGCGATTACGGCTTGAACGGTCTGGTCATCGGACTCAGCTTTGACAAGAATAAAACCACGCTCTTGCTCGACGACCTGAAAACGCGATGCGGATGGGAACCAACTTTGAATCAAACGCTGGGCGCCTGTCTGACCGACGTCGACGTTGTAAAGACTTATGCGACTCGCGGCCCCCGTCGAACACATCGGCTTCACCGGCGTCCATTGCGCCATACTAAGCGGATCACGATTCACGGAAGCGACTTCTTTCCACCCTCCCGGCGGCGAAACCGTTACCGTTCGCATCGTACCCTCGGAGAAGTTTCCGGAACGAGATCGAAACAACGGTTCCGAAGCCGAAGCCTCGGGGGGAACGGCCAGAGATACAGTGATCAGAAGAGACGTCGAAGCCAGAAGACCTTGTGTGACCGATGGACCCCTGATCATGACCCTCCGATATTCTGTCGAATAAATGAACGCCTGCCGCAGGTTCATTCATACGAAAGATTCACAGACACGATCATCGGCTGCCACTCAAATTTCCTATAGGAAACTCGCATTCCTAAAATGAGACGCGAGCCGCGGTATCGCGCAGCTCGCGTCGTCTAACTTTCATTCACAGTTTATTTTCGAAACGTCGAACTTCTATTCATACAAAATCGACTCGACATCGAAACCATAGGCTTGAATCGATTCATCCGACGAGAAACGAATCACAACCGTATCGCCCTGGATAAGCGAAGATGTCACTCCCGGATCTTGTCTTCCGCTCAGCGCACTCACTTGCTTACCCGTACCATCGAAGAAAGTAACCGTGTCGTAACCTGGCTCCGTTTCGAACCTCGAAAAACGAACCGCGATACGTTTCGCACCCGGCACATGCACACGCTCTTCGAGGCGAGTGTTCTCTTTGTACGGATGTGCCGACGAAAACTTGTGGGGCTTGCTGTTTGGCAATAACGAAGGATCGTTCGGATCCACCGGCGGAGTGACGCCCGACAACGCGTAGTACGCATCTGCGATGCCGCCCGAAGCAACACGTGTTTTCAAGTTATAAAGCGGGCGGGACGACTCCATGATTCTTTGCTTCATCTCAACATGAGTCGCCGCCTGATTGTTTGAAAGAAGCAGGGCCGCGATTCCCGAAACATGCGGTGTCGCCATGGATGTTCCCGAATACGAATCGTACTTTCCGCCAGGTATCGTGCTTACGATATTAACGCCGGGAGCCGCGACATGGACGCTCTTAACCCCGTAGTTCGAAAAACTCGCCAACGCTCCGGTGTTGCTGATAGCCGCGACCGAAAGCACGTTGGGAACGTCATAGCTTGCAGGAAACGAGGCAAAGGCATCGTTGTTATTTGCATCGTTCCCAGCCGCCGCAACGAACAAAATGCCAGCCGCGTTCGCGTCTTCAATCGCCTTGAGCAGCAGTTCAGAACGACCGCCGCCGCCCCATGAGTTACTCATAATATGAGCGCCCATCGTGCGCGCGTAATCAATCGACTTAATGGCGTTCGCCAAAGTTCCACTTCCGTTCTTATCGAGGAACTTAATCGCCATCATCGAAACATCCCACGCGACGCCGACAAGGCCCTTGCCGTCGTCCCCTTTCGCTCCGATCGTTCCCGCGCAGTGAGTGCCATGACCGTTGTCGTCCGTCGCATCACCTTTGTTGCCAGCAAAGCTGTACCCGTAAATGTCGTCGATCAATCCGTTACCGTCGTCATCGATTCCGGGCAGACCGTTGAGCTCGGCCTCGTTCACCCACGCCTGCGATTTGAGGTCGGGGTGATTGAAGTCGATGCCTGTATCGATCACCGCAACGACAACAGACTTTTTGCCCGTTTCGATATCCCATGCCCTTTCAGCACCGACATCAATTCCGGCAACGCCCACCTGCCCATCCGTATCGGAAGCACCTACGTTTCTAAGTCCCCACAAGCGACCAAGGTCCGGATCATTCGGCAGACGATTGGTGTGATAAAGATAGTTGGGCTCCACGCGCTCAACGAGAACGTGTTCCTGAAGGCGCGTCTGCAACCGGAGCATCTCAGCTGGCTCTCCCGCTGCGCGGACCAGAACCATTTCGGAACGAACTCGGTCAACGACCTCGACACCCAACTGCATCGAAAGACGCTCGAGCGCGAAAGCGCCCTTCATCTGCTCAACAGCCGATGCACGCAGCTCAACGACATATTCACCAGGTACGGCATCAATCTTTGGCAGACTGGAACTCGAAGATTTCGAAACCGCCAACGCGGAGTTCGTAGCAAACATGGCCACCGAGGCCGACACGAAACAAAGACCGATCACTGCGCAGGCGGCCGTCCTAGCCACCCGACGCGAGAAAGTTTTCGACATAAGATCCTCCTTGATCTTGGTTCTAAAATGGTACCTTGGAGGATTTAGGATGTTGCCTATTTTACGAGCTTCTTAGGCTCGACGCGACTTCTTCTGGCGAAAGGTATGAGCGCGCTCATCACGACTTTCCGCACTCTCGGACAGATCAAACAAACTCAGTTGTACTTCGATGCCGGGCAGCGACTCTTCTTGAGTTTTATCAAACTCGTTTGCCACTTGGTTCAGCTCAACATCTTGAATTTGATTTTGTTTATTTGAATTTGAAAGATTCATTTCACGGATAAATTCGCGCGCGACTTCTGGGCCATAGGCCGAACGCACGAGGTTCAAAATAAGAGCGCGACTCGTCGATTCAGAAGCATCCGGCTTAAAACCAAACTCCTTCATCAAGTCACCAATCCGCTTTGGACCCGTGCCATTGTCACGCATACACTCGTCCCCATTCCGCTTAAACTTTCATCAATTACGTATCGGCTGAAGGACGCTAGATGTGGACAACTGTTGGTAAATCTCGATGCTTCTCCCACTTACAGGGACTCAGCTTAATTAGGACTTGGTTAATTTGATGCTATACAGCAATTTGAAATGTCCTGAGAACGGATTTACCGAACTCTCGCGACGTATTTTGCCGCTGTGCGGCTGCGCGTTTCGGCACCTCATGACAGAATCTGTCCTGAGGTCCAGTATGTGGATAACCCTGTGGGAGAAATAAAAAAGCCCCATGTTTCGGGGGCTTTCGGTGGCCGGCTCACTTGTATAAGTTTTCAGCCAAGCTCATCAAATGAACAGTCCTTACTCAGACTTCGATCACGTTCCTCGGTCTAAAAGCGATGCTCGCAAGAAGTCTTTGTTGAGAGACGCGATGTTCTCGAAGCTGATCTCTTTCGGACATGCGAGTGAACAAGCGCCCGTGTTCGAACAGTTTCCGAACCCTGCATCTTCCATCGTCTGCATCATCTTAAGCACGCGACGGTCACGCTCAGGCTCCCCTTGCGGCAGAAGCCCCAAATGCGCCACTTTTGCTGAAACAAAAAGCATCGCGGACGAATTCGAGCACGCCGCCACACAAGCACCGCACCCGATACAAGCCGCCGCTTTGAACGCGAGCTCAGCCTTGTCTTTTGGCACAGGCAGCGAGTTCGCATCGGGAGCATTGCCCGTGTTCACCGAAACATAGCCGCCAGCCGCGATGATGTTATCAAACGAGGAACGATCAACCGCGAGATCCTTCAAAACAGGAAACGCCTTCGCGCGGAACGGCTCAACCACAATCGAGTCGCCATCGCAGAATCGGCGCATGTGAAGCTGGCAAGTCGCAGTTCCGCGGTCGGGACCATGAGGGTTACCGTTGATTGTCATCGAACACGAACCGCAAATACCTTCGCGGCAGTCGTGGTCGAATGCGATTGGGTCTTTGCCGTCTTTAACAAGACGGTTGTTCACGACGTCGTGCATTTCAAGAAACGAAGCATCGGTCGAAATGCCTTTTGCTTCGTACTCTTCAAAGTAACCCTCGGCCTGAGGGGTCTTCTGGCGCCATACCTTCAA
>JAVFAU010000182.1:0-4836 GCA_034002335.1 Bdellovibrionales bacterium
ATCGATTTCGCCATCGTCCGTAATCGGCACGACTTTGATTTTAGCCCCGACTCGCTCACAGGCGATTTGCCAAGGCACGATGTTGGAATGATGCTCGAGTTCCGTAAGAAGAACCTCATCTCCCACGCCGAATCCGATTTCACCGGACTGCGATAAAACCTGAGCCGCGAGATTCAGCGATTCCGTCGTTCCGCGCGTAAAGACGATCTCACTCGTTTCCCCGCCGATGAACTCTGCAACGGTTTTGCGAGCCGCCTCATAAAAACCGGTTCCCGTTTCCGCCAACCAGTGGGCACCGCGATGAACATTCGAGTTCTCTTCACGATAGTAACGAGCCACGCGATCGATCACGATCTGCGGCTTCAATGTCGTCGCGCCATTGTCGAGATAAGACAATGGTTTGCCACGAACCTGCGTCGCGAGTTGCGGAATATCCTGCCGAAGTTTCGCAAGATCGAAACTCACATGGCCTCCCACTTCAAACCGCGCAGGCCCTGCTCGATTGCACGGGCCCCTAGATCACGCAAAACGCGAGAGCTCAAACGCGCCACGGCCTCAAGAGCGAAGCCGCGAGAGAGAATTTCGACGGCTTGCCCCAACCTAATGCCGCGCGAACGAAGATAAAAAACATGATCCGCTTCGAGTCTTCCAATCGCGGCACCATGCGCGGCCTTCACGTCGTCGTTGTCGATTTCAAGCTGTGGCTTTGTGTCGATCTCGACCTTTTTCGACAGTAGAAGGTTTCGATTCATTTGCGACGAATTCGATCCCGACGCATGTTTGGCAATCGCGATGCGACCGTTAAAGACGCCGCGAGATTCATCCGAGAGAACGCCCTTGTAGATCTGCGCGCTTTGCGTGTTGCCGACACGGTGAACGAGGTTCGTGTGATGATCCAAAACATCGCGCCCACGACCGATGAACACGCCGTCGGTCACAGTCGAGGCGTCCGCCTCAACCAACTCGACCGTTAGGTCTTCACGCGATAGCACGGAGCCGTAAGACACTTGAGCCGTTTCGTATCGCGCCTGCGCCGCAACCTTCGCTCGAGTCGAAGCGAGAACGACCTGCCCCCCGTCTCCGCCATCGGCTCCGCTCACGCGCAAATGCGAAACCGAAGCCTTGGGTGCGACATCAATGAACGTCGCAATCGACTGAGCATCGACGCCATTTCCATAGCGTTCAAGAACCGCGACGTTCGCATTCGCACCGACAACAATCGCAGCCGCTCCGAGCGCCCACTGCTGCGCCGGAAGGCTTTTCCAACTGATCTCCACCGGAGTTTCCGAAACCAAGCCTTCTGGAATCCATACGACAAAAGGATCGACGACAAGGCTCATCGAAAGCTTTTCAAAGTAGGTTCTCTCGAAAGACACCGCATCGACATCCCCCGGACGCAAGAGAGATTCGATACGCGCGCGCGCCTCTTCAGGCACCGCGCCCGCTTGAATCCGCTCCCCTAATTCAGAAAGCCGAAATACCAAAACACCCTGCGGAGCCGAAACGTCGACTGGCCCGAGACCCACGGTGCGGCCCTTCTCATGCAAGGGCACGAGGCTTGTGTACTTCCATGCTTCGTTTTTCATCGTCGGAAGACCGTGAGCCAAACACCGTGCGCCTAATTCGCGCGCCTGAGTTCCCCACCAGCTCTCTGGCTGTGAACGCAACAAGACATCTTGCTTCGCCCATGCCTCTTGCAACAAAGGCCATTGCGGAGAACCTTGCAGAGATCCTTGCGGAGACGATTGATCACGAGAGGAGCCAGTCATAACCTTTTTCCTCAAGTTTCAAAGCAAGCGATTTGTCACCAGTCTCGACAATACGACCGTCCGCCAACACGTGTACGAAGTCGGGCACGATATAATCGAGAAGCCTTTGGTAATGGGTCACAAGCACCACAGCGTTCTCCGAGCTCCGCAGTTTATTAACGCCGCCGGAGACAATGCGAAGCGCATCGATATCAAGACCCGAATCGGTTTCATCAAGCAGCGCCAAGCGCGGAGACAACACGGCCATCTGCAAAATTTCGTTTCGCTTTTTCTCGCCGCCCGAAAAGCCGACGTTCACCCCGCGATCAAGAAACTTCGAATCCATTTCGACCAGCTCCATTTTCTTTTTCAAGAAACTCGAGAACTGCGCCTCATCCATCTCTTCAACGCCCTGATGCTTACAGATCGCGTTGAACGATGTGCGAAGAAACAACTCGTTCGATACGCCCGGAACTTCGATGGGGTATTGGAAAGCCAAGAACACGCCCTCTTTGGCGCGCACATCTGGCTCGAGCTCCAGGAGGTTTTTCATTTCAAAATTTACTTCATAGAGAACTTCGCCTGAAACGACTGCGTAATCAGGATGACCCGCAAGAACCTTGGAAAGCGTCGATTTGCCGGAGCCATTTGGCCCCATGATCGCATGCACTTCCCCCGGTTTCACCGTGAGGTTCAAACCCTTCAAAACCGGCTTCTCGCCGACGTTCACATGGAGATCTTTAACTTCAAGCAAAGCCATAATTCGTAACACCTCAACTCAGATCAACCGACCGAGTTCTCCAACTTCATCTCAATTAACTTGACCGCTTCGACTGAAAACTCGAGAGGAAGCTGCTTAAATACGTCCTTACAAAAACCGTTCACCAGCATCGAAATCGCCGCTTCTTTATCGAGCCCGCGCGATTGCAAATAGAAAAGCTGGTCTTCGCTGATTCGAGACGTCGTCGCCTCGTGCTCGAGCGTCGCCGTTTTATTTTTCACCTCAATGTACGGATACGTGTTCGCCGAACTCTGATCGCCAACAAGCATCGAATCGCACTGCGAATAGTTTCGCGCGTTCTCGGCCGAAGGCATGATCTTCACCTGCCCACGATAACTGTTGCGCGAGTGCCCGGTCGAAATTCCTTTTGATAGAATCGTGCTCTTCGTATTCTTGCCGATATGGATCATCTTCGTACCCGTGTCGGCCTGCATGTGATCGTGCGTAAGCGCCACCGAGTAGAACGCGCCTTGCGAACCTTCGCCAAGGAGAATACAGCTCGGGTACTTCCACGTGATCGCGGAGCCCGACTCGATCTGCGTCCAAGAAATCTTCGAGTTCTTGCCTTGGCACTTTCCACGCTTCGTCACGAAGTTGTAGATGCCTCCGCGACCTTCTTTGTCTCCCGTGTACCAGTTCTGCACGGTCGAATATTTGATCTCGGCGTCATCCAGCGCGATCAGCTCCACGACCGCGGCATGAAGTTGATTTTCATCGCGCTGAGGAGCCGTGCAGCCCTCAAGGTAGTTCACGAACGAGCCTTCATCCGCGATGATGAGGGTTCGCTCGAACTGTCCCGTCTCAGAGGCGTTGATACGGAAGTATGTCGAAAGGTCCATTGGACAGCGAACGCCCTTTGGAATGTAAACGAACGAGCCGTCCGTGAAAACCGCCGCGTTGAGAGCGCCAAAGAAGTTATCGCTCGTTGGAACGACAGAGCCTAGGTACTTACGCACAAGCTCAGGATGGCTATGCACGGCCTCCGAAATGGAGCAGAACACGACGCCATGGCGCTTGAGCTCTTCTTGATGAGTCGTTCCCACCGACACAGAATCGAAAACCGCATCGACCGCGACACCCGAAATTCGCTTCTGTTCAGAGAGAGGGATGCCGAGACGCTCGAAGGTCTTAAGCAATTCAGGATCCAGCTCATCAAGCGACTGATGCTCTTTCTTCTTTTTAGGGGCCGAGTAGTAAACGATGTCTTGGTAGTCGATTTTCGAATAATTGAGATCGGCCCAATTCGGCTCGGTCATCGTCTGCCAAAGGCGAAACGCTTTGAGACGGTATTCGAGCATCCACTCCGGTTCGTTTTTCTTTGAAGAGATCAAACGAATCGTATCCTCGTTCAACCCCTTTTGAATGGAGTCCGTTTCGATATCAGTGACAAAGCCGTGTTTGTATTCGAGATCGGTAGGAAGTTGCTGACTCATGCTTCCGCCCCCACCATCGCAACCGCGGCCTTCGGAGTTCGCACCCCAGCCTCGATCAGTTCCGACACCATGATGTTCTTATAAAGATCCGAAATCTTGCGATTCAAAAGCTGAATGGGCGAAACGATGTTGCATGTTCCACGCAACTCACAAGCGGCGTCGTGCTCACCCTCGCGGTTCGCATGGAGACAGCGAGCCACGCCCAAAGGCCCAAGCAGCATCTCGAGCAGCTCATGCAACGAAACCCGCGAGAGATCGCGCGAGATCATGTAACCGCCGTGCGCCCCTTGTTCTGAAATCAAGATCGACTTATTCGCAAGGGTTTGAAGAACCCTTGCCGTGACGTCATGCGGGCAGCCATAGAGAGCGGCGATCTCTTTGACCGTCGTTTTTTCGCCAGGCGCTTTGGCGCGCATATGCTTCAACGCGATCAATGCGTACTCGACTTTTCGATGGATTCGGTTCATATCTCCAACCACTAAAAAGAACTGGTAAAAGAACGGACGTTCAGAATGCTAAAAACGCGTTGAAAGCTAAACGAAAACGACGCTAGGAGCAATCAAACTCGGTCTTTTTTAGTCTTATTTAGAAAACCATTTCAAATGATTACATTTATCAAAAACGAAGCAATAGCAGGGTTTTAACGTCTATGAGCCGTTCTTTGAGTTCAATTCTCATTGTCACATTCAGCCTAATTGTCGCCCTTGGCGGTGCCTGGATTTACTTTAAAATCAAAGCGGACGGTCGCCCGCTCAAAACTCCGTTCGCCCACGCCTTCACCGACAACGCGCACGGTGAAAACCGTAAGCTTCTTATGGTTCAAGTTTTCACCCCGGCCGAAGCCCAGGCGCTGGCCCAAACCGCGGCTCGGGAC
>JAVFAU010000183.1:0-4836 GCA_034002335.1 Bdellovibrionales bacterium
AAAAAGCGCGCTGTTCATCGGGCACGTAGAACACGTCGGCTTTTTGCAGGTGAGCGATTTTACTAGCCGAAAGAGAGTCGCCCGCACGTAGATAAAGCACCGTGCGACCGTTGATCATGATGTAGGTGTCAAAGGTCGTTGGGCGATCGGGAATCAGCGAGTTGACGCGGATTTTAAACTTTCCTTGCGACATCGGCGCGGTGCCGAGCGCTTCAGAAAGGGTTTGGATTTCCGTACGTGTCTCAGATTGATTGGCTGCGCTTGTTTTCGACATAACCCTCTTAGTGTGCCAAGCAAACCTTGACTCTCCAAGGGGAGCTTGCGGAGATTGTCTCATCTTGACGTGGGAGAAGGCGTGACCTCGACATCAGTCCCAAAAACGAACTCCAAAGGCGGCTTCCGGTCCGGTGCGAGCCTCGGTCTGCGCTATGACACGCCCGTACAGTTTATCAAGGGCGTTGGACCTAAGTTGGGAGATCGCTTTAAGGATCACGGTGTTTTTACGGTTCAAGATCTTTTGGAGTGGTATCCGCGCGCTTACGAGGATCGGCGCGCGGCTCGCAGCATCGCAAGCCTGAAGCCTGATGAACTCGTGAGTCTTCGTGCCGAAGTCGTGGCGGTGAAGAGTTACAACCTGGGGCGGAGCCGAAGAAAGGTCTACGACCTTGTCGTTCGAGACGAAACGGGCAAAATTCATTGCAAGTTCTTTCGCGTTCCCTACAAGGGGTACTTCGAACGTTTTCAGCCCGGTAGTCGCGTGCGAGTGATCGGTAAGGTCACGTTCTACCGAGGACAAATCGAGTTTCATCATCCTGATGTTCAAGACGATGCGCCCGATACCGTTCATGACGATGACATTGTCGTGCCGATTTACCCGGAAACGGAGGGCGTGACGAATCGTCAACTGCGTAAACTCATTGGGTATGTTCTGGATGAGTTGGCAAAAAACCTAGACGCGCGCAAGCCCGAGCAGTTGCCGCGCTGGTTGCTTGATAGCCTTAAGCTGCCCTCGCGTTTCGAGGCGCTTGGCAAGGTTCATCGCCCACCCAAAGATGCGACCACGGATTTCGCGGCCTTGAAATCGCCATACCACCATCGTTTGATTTTTGATGAGTTCTTTTGGCTTGAGCTGTGGTTGGCGTCGCGCAAGCAAGGTGTCGCCGCCGAGCCGGGGCTTGCCATGGACCTTAAGCTGGAGTCGGTCGAGAAGCTGCGCGCGAGTTTGCCGTTTGCCCTGACGGGCGCGCAGATGCGGACGTTTCAAGAGATTGCGAATGATCTCACCAATCATCGCCCGCCGCGACCGATGCATCGACTTGTACAGGGTGATGTTGGAAGCGGAAAAACCATGGTGGCGTTGCTCTCAGGCTTGCTCGCCATCGAAAACGGTTATCAGGTCGCTTTGATGGTACCGACAGAAATTTTGGCGGAACAACACTATAAAACGGCTCGTCGCTTGCTTGAACCTCTGGGCATCACGGTGGGGCTTTTTACCGGTTCCATTAAGGCGAGTGAGCGGGCGCAAGCGCAGCAGTTGCTGGCGTCAGGAGCCGTGCAACTTGCGGTCGGAACACATGCCTTGATCGAGGATGCCGTTGGTTTTAAAAATCTCGGCCTTGTCGTGATCGATGAACAGCATCGTTTTGGTGTGCACCAGCGAGCGAAGCTTAAGGCAAAAGGCAAAGACGGCGAATATGCGCCTCACTTTTTGATTATGACCGCGACGCCGATTCCAAGAACGCTTGCGATGACGGTTTACGGCGATCTCGATGTTTCGATCATCGATGAGCTGCCTAAAGGGCGGTCGCCGATTCAAACCCGCGTTGGTTACGAGTCGCATCGACCGAAGATGATCGAGTTCGTTCGGGCTCAGATCGCAAAGGGTAGACAGGCTTATTTCGTTTACCCGCTTGTCGAGGAGAGCGAAAAGATCGACCTCAAGAACGCCATGACGGAGTTTGAGAACCTCAAAGAAAAGTTTCCCGAAGCGAAGCTCGGTCTTCTGCATGGGCGAATGAAGCCCGACGAAAAAGAAGACGTGATGCGCCGGTTTCGAGACGGTGAATATCAAATTCTGGTTGCGACGACCGTGATCGAAGTTGGTGTCGATGTGCCAAATGCAAATGTCATGGTGATCGAGCACTCCGAGAGATTCGGTCTTTCGCAGCTTCATCAGCTTCGTGGCCGTGTTGGGCGGGGAGAGCATAAGAGTTACTGCATGCTCATGCTGGGGCACGCTGTTTCGGAAGAGGCGCGCGAGCGCGTGAATGTGATGGAAGAAACAACCGACGGGTTCGTGATTTCCGAACGTGATTTGGAAATTCGCGGCCCGGGAGAATTTTTAGGAACAAGGCAGTCGGGGCTTCCGGGATTCAAGCTGGCGAATATCGTTCGTGATGCGCGTATCCTTCAAGAGGCTCGCGATATGGCCTTTGAAATTTTTAGCCGAGATCCGCGCTTAAGCGCGATCGAACATCGCCCTCTCCGCGAAGAACTCTTGCGAGCGCACGGCGCGACGTCTCTTGCTTCAATTGGTTAGAGAACGAGCAGCGCGTCACTAAATCTGTTTCTGTTTTCCGGCGGCTCGTGATTTCGTTTTTGGCATGTCTAAGACGTTGAAAGCATGGAACGTGAAATCGAATGTGCGAGCGCTCGTGGCGCTCCACCCAAATCACTCTGTATCGAGCGGTGAGTCGCGCACGTGGATTTTTGGAATGTGCGCCTGCTTATCTTTGGTTGTGAGCTTGATTGCGTCGCAGGGTAACGCGGGTGAGGCTCTCATTCTGCGGACGGGCGAAGTCGATATTGCGGACCCAACTCAGACGCGTGGCGGTCGCCATGACATTTATGGTCTGCGCGGCGTGACGCCGGCCATGTTCTCTCCTCAGTTTCAACCCGTGACGGTTCAGCTTGAAGAAGGTGAGGCTCGCTCGCGTCGTCCCGATTGGATCAGTACACGTGGACGTCGCGCGGGTAATAAAAAAGCGGATGCCCGCAAGGTTCGTCATTTCGTCGTTCAAATGCATAGCCGTATTTCGAGCGAGGATCTCATTAACTTTAAGTCGCTCAAAATCAGACCGCTTCGTTATCTTCCGGAAGACGCGGTGGTCGTTGCGGATACGGCTCGCAAGCTCCAAGTTTTGGCGAAGTCCTCAAATCGTATTCGTGCCATCGCTCTTTATCAGCCAGAATGGAAGCGTTCCCCTGAAATCGGCGCCTCGTCCATTTTTTCCGGCGATCCGGTTGTGACGTCAATGGTTCGACTGTTCCCGGGGCAAGATGCAAAGACGGTTTTGCCGCACCTTAAGAAAATGAAGGTCAAGGTTCTTTCGGCTTCTGGCCGTGGGCTGGTTGTCGAATCGAAGCGTTCGCTTCTGGCTGATGTCGCGGCCATCGACGCTGTCGAATGGATTGAGCCGAACGCGGAGCTTTCGCTGCCGTGGTTTAATGACGAGAACTTGCGTTTGCGTTTCATGAGCGGAACGGGCGACTACACGGATCTTACCGGGTACGAAAGCGGTACGCGTTTGATGGGCTTTGATTCCGTTTGGGCGCGTGGATTTTCTGGTCAAGGCGAGGTCGTCGGTTTTGCCGACACCGGGCTTGATACGGGGGACGCGCAGACGATTCACGCGGATTTCGCAGGCCGTGTCGTGAAGGGGTATGCGGAAGGTCTTTTCTCGAAAAGCTGGGAAGATCCGATGGGGCATGGAACTCATGTCGCGGGCTCGGCTATTGGAGACGGTGCCGCATCGGCAGGTCTGCTCAAAGGCGGAGCGCCGCTTGCGGGAACGGTTGCGCAAAGTTTGTGGAGTCCGATGATGGACAATATTTTTCCACCCTCGAACTTGCGCGATATGTTCGGCAAGGCTTACGCGGCGGGTGCGCGCATTCACACGAACTCGTGGGGAGCGGCAGCAGGTCTGGGCGTCTACAACGCCATGGCTCAGCAAGTGGATGAGTTCATCTATTCGAATCCCGATTTTCTTGTGCTGTTCGCGGCGGGCAACAGCGGTGAAGACGCCGATCGCGACGGTCGTATCGACGGTGGGTCGATTTTATCTCCGGCCACGGCGAAGAACGTGCTGACGGTTGGTGCGAGTAAGAACCTAGTTGCGAACGGCGGGATCCAGGCGAAGTTAATAGAGCTTCGAGCCGGCACGGATAAGTGGGGAGCCGAACCTCTTGCGAGTTCGCGTCTTTCAGAAAATGAGCGCGGCCTTGCTGCGTTTTCAAGTCGCGGCCCGACGGTCGATGGGCGTTTGAAACCAGAGGTCGTTGCGCCAGGAACGAATATTCTCTCAGCGCGCACTCGTCATGTGAACGGCAACGCTTTGTGGGGCGCCTACAACGAGAGCTATGTTTGGTCGGGTGGAACCTCGATGTCGACGCCTCTTGTGGCGGGTGCTGCGGCGGTCGTGCGAGGTTATCTTGTTAAGGAGCGTGGGTTGGTGGAGCCATCGGCTGCGCTCTTAAAAGCGGTCATCATGCACACATCGGAAGACTTGTTCCCGGGCCAGTTCGGTGCCGTCGGAGCTTCGCGCGGGCAGGAGCTTCTCACGACTCGTCCGAACATGGATCAAGGATACGGTCGTGTGGATGTCGCGAAAGCGACCGAGCTTGAGTCGGCTCTTCTTGTTGATGAGAAGACAGGTCTTGGTCCCGGTGAAAAGCATGTCTACCCAGTGACGCTTTCGAAATCGACGATGCTTTCTGCGACGCTCGTGTACACCGATGCTCCGGGCGCGCCGACTGCGGCGCAGGCTTTGGTGAATGATCTCGATTTGACGATCATCGATAGCTCCGGCAAGCGACACACGCTCGGTGATCGAGTGA